>JBAVVQ010000556.1:0-16651 GCA_049697375.1 Rhodomicrobium sp. | reverse complement strand
TGGCCAAAGAAGTGGCAAAGCTCCATCTGGTTTTGCACGAAACGCTTGAAGATTTCCTGGCCCGATTTTTGCCAGTTTAATAGCGCGGCATCCCCCGCGATGCTGTCGTTACGTGTAGAAATTTTCTTAAGGAACGAAGCAGTGCACTGTCTGTTGTCTTCCCGCAGAACTGGAACAAGGGAGGCATAGCATGGCCGTGCAATGGGGCCTCAATACACTAGGCCCAGGGCAATCCGCCTCGTGGTTTTTTGGGCGATCTGAAACTGCTCCTTTTTCTCTTCCTGTCATAACCGTTCTACCCCTAAGTGACTTCTCCCCCGACCCTAATGGCGCCGGAACGCCGCACTTCATCGAAGAGCTCGATCGCATGAGCTTTCCGACGTGGAACGCGCTCGGCGTGAGCACGCTCTGGAGCGCATCTCGGCAGGCCGGGTTTTCTAGAGCCTTCACCTACTACCTGACCGTGTTCAATTTTTCGCCGAACACGGTCGCGTACGCATTCATAGAAGCCGAGCTGTGAGAATCTCAAATGAAACTTGCGATTTTGCATGACGACAGCGGCCAGATAATCGCCACTTCACGTGTGGGAGATCTAAAGGAAGCTGGAAGCACATTTGCCCAAGTCGGAATGGTACCCCGCAGGGGTCAACGCCTAGTAAAGGTGGACACGGAAGGACTTGATCAGGTGGCAGCTCACCAACTTCATGACGAGTACGAAGTCGACGTGCAGTCGTCGACACTGGTGAAGAAAAAAAGGCCGTAACGCACGACCAGCCTGGAAGGGCTCCTTACTCCACTATGCACAAACAGGCGCTTTCACAGACCTTCTTACCCTGCGCACTCGCACTCCCCCGCCATGCTACCAATCCCAGCAAGGG
The DNA here is from genome assembly GCA_049697375.1 of Rhodomicrobium sp. Taxonomy (GTDB): domain Bacteria; phylum Pseudomonadota; class Alphaproteobacteria; order Rhizobiales; family Rhodomicrobiaceae; genus Rhodomicrobium. The sequence goes on along the minus strand of JBAVVQ010000556.1, from coordinate 15,773 downwards.
CGGGGCGGAGGAGGAGCCCGTCTTACCCGTTTGGGACGAGGATAGCGTTCATAAACTGGATACACCCGTTCGTAATCCAGCCGCTGGTCGCGCTTACTATAGATAACTCTTTTCTTGTATCCCCCGTCGTATCGGGAATTGCAACAAGAGTCGCTTCTGGTCGTGATGACACTGGGCGATTGGTTCGACACCTAGAGATTGAACTGGCAACAAGTGCCGCCTGTGATCGTGGTGACGTTTGGCGGCGGGTTCGAGAACGGCACCTGGAGATTGAGCTTAGACAAGAAATACATCGTCAGCGCTATGGATAAAGTGACAGCGAGAGTGACAGAAAGGGTGATCGTCAAAGCCAAAGAGACCGCGCAGCGAATGTCCCGGCACGAAGAGCGCCTACACCGGTGCCAGTGTTCTTCCTCCAAGTCCTTGACCATCACGGCCGACGCTTAAGCTGACAGCATTACGGAGCATCTTTCAGCATCCGCATCACCTACGCCAAACCTTCCTGCGATTTTTCCACTACTCATCGCGCCAATCTCGCCCACCCGAGACCACTACCCTACCAGCAAACCCCCGCCGAACTCCGTTACACTCTCGCAATAGACAGCCCTCCCGAATCCAACGACCGTACCGCGCATCCGCATTGTTGTTGCAGCAGAGTACGAAATCCGCCTCGGCCGCGCAGTCACCTCTCGCGCGGCCCTCTTTTTCGCTTCGCTCAAGATCCTTTACTGTTGATGGGCTAAGTTGCGCCTGGAATGGCGAGGTCTGTACCGAGGCATATGCGATTTGCTGCCCGCTGCCATAGCAGTAGTGTCCGAACCACCCGCCCAACTCCGCTGCATTATTGAAATGACAAGCTCTCCGAAATACTATCCCAATACAAAAATTGGGCCGCACCAATGCGCAGCAACCTCTTTATACAGCCTTAAATATCGAGCCTATAATTGTAGTATTTGGACACTTGGCATGCGACACCTTGACGTTTTTTGTCAATGCTTTCGGTGCAACTTTATGGTGTATTGTTAGTGTAATATTTATTTGCCCAAAAACACAACGCATATGTCAGATTTGCACGAGTCAGCGCACGGAGTTTCGAAACACGTCACGCTCGGGTTTGTGCTGGGTTGGATTTTCGCGGCAGCTTTCGCTATTTTGGCCTTGGTGGCATTATTTCAGCCAGGCCAATTCATGACCGGCGTTTTCCTCATTCTCGCCGCGCTGGTCGCGCTGCCGCCTGCGCATACCTTCATCAAGAAAAAAGCGAATGTTTCAATCAGCGGCGGCGTATTCCGCACGGCGCTGGCTATCATCTTCTATTTCCTTTCGATTGCGATGTTGGCGTCAGTGAAAGATGCGGCCAGTAAGGATGCGCCGGGGGCCCATGCATCGACAGCATCTGCGCCACCTCAAGAAGAGCAACGACCATCCATTGGAGACATTGCATATCTTCGCATTCCATGGGCACCAAGTAAGGCTGTCTTAGCGGCCGATACAACCGACGACTTCAATGAAATGTCTAAGCTCATAGGAGCCAATGGCAGCGTCGGCGTTGCAAAGATGGTAATCGATGGGCAAGTGTATACTTTGGACCCAAATACCGAAGTTAGGGTTATCGATTCGTCATTCCAAACGTACCAGCTTGTATATCAGGTGCGCATTATGAGCGGCGCCAATTTTGGCGATGCGGCATGGGTGCAAGGAGACTTTGTTTCGGCAACATCTACAACGGCTACAACAACGGCAGACGAGTAAATCCCTACTCCGCCACCTGGCGCATACGACAGGCGGCGACGGGTTACGACAGGCACTACAGGTATACAGAGCCTCGTCTGAACTATCTCAGAACCAGACTCATTGTGGGGGAAAAGGTAGGGTTAATTTTGCAATGGGCCATAAGTATCTGTTTCTGCTATGGTCATGAAGGACTCCCACTCCGCCAGTTCAAAAACCTCTGAAAAACTTCGATCCTGAAAGTCCGGGCGTACTCCAGGGGGTACGGCCTTAAATTATGTTCGTGGTTTGCTCTTCAACCGCGGCTTCGAATGTGCGCCCGTGCGGCCCAGCCCTTGGTTGGTTGAGATACGGAACAAAAAGCCCCGCCTAAAGCGGGGCTTTCCTATTCAGCGACCGCCGAATATGGAATGCCCGGCTCCATTAGTCGCATTCCTAAATCTTTCCATCTCCTGCTTGTTCAGCCACATTGAAATTGCGATCGCGATAGCAGCGAAAACTGCGAGGCCGGCAATAGCGAAGTTCCAAGGCGAAGCTTCATACAGAAAGAATGCCATAAAAGCTGCGGTCAAGTTAGCCATCACAACCAGCACTTGCAGGACAAATACCAGTGTAACTTCCTCATGCTGACTCATGTCACTGCCTCCCTCAATTCCAGATCAGACAGTTTCGCAAAAATCTTCAGCCTTTGCCTTGACCTTACTCAAATCGGCAGAGCAGGCACTCTTCGCTTAAACTTACTCGACTGGTAGCCCCCTGCTGAACACGCAAACTCAGAGGGAAGCCATGGGAGATCTAAGCAACTATTATCCCATCCAGCCGCGTTCGAGCGGTGTCTCCAGCCAGGGCCGTACCAGACACCATGATAGCCCGCTGGGGGTACGGCGTAATGAGCCTGTCCAGCGACGTAATGCCGATGATGGATTTTGGCTTTTGAGGAGGCCGTTGCCCCAAACGCGGGCGCAACAAGCATCAGGAAAGCAGCTGTGAGAGCTACTAACGTGCAGTTAATACGCATGACTCTTTTTCCTCAACAACACCTTTCGCCTTCGTCGCAACAGCGCGGCGTAAGGCGCCTGCGCGAGGCGCGGGAGTGTATCGAGGGGGTCAACAGCGCGCGCCCCGCGCAAGCAACGCGAGGCAAGTCCGACAGCTTTCGATTGACACGGCGACTTACCCCGCGTCGATTTAAAAAATCAGTCCTGCGATTGGTTCCGCAGCTTTAGCACTCGCGAAACCTTGAACTGGCCGGGGCACGATGACGCGTGGCGTTGAGTCTCTCTCTTTATTTCATCGAAAGACATCATGATTTGGACAGGCGCTAGCCGCACTCTCTGAGGAGAAGAGCAATGAGTAAGCTAGATATCGGCGCTGTCAAAAGCCTCAAGATCGATGTCCTGACCGAGACCGGCTGGTTCGACGACGTCCGCTTCAAACAGAACATGGCCGATTACGGTGGCGCCGCGCAAAGCCAGTACCGCGTTGTCTGGGATCCAGAGAACGCGGGCGGCTACGCGGCGCTATTGACCCTCACATCGCTCGATGGCGATGAGCGCAAGATCCTGCTTGATACCGGCTGGAACAACGATTGGATGGACTACGTTTTCGCCCGGCGCCAAGTCGACCGGATGCTGGAGCGGGGCGAGATCGATTTCATGGTGCTCTCGCATTGGCACCTCGATCACTTCTGGGGCATCGAGTCGACGCTCAAGCACAACCCGCAGCTCAGAATTTATGCCCCGGCCACATGGCGCGAGGAAGACCGGCTCTTGTTAAAGGAAAAAGGGAATATAGAGGTCGAGGATCACGAAGGCCGGACCGTTTCCATTTGCAGGAACGGCGTCCCCCATGAAGGCGATCTCATTCTCACCGAGGCGCAGGGCGAAGACGGCAGCGGCATCTACCGCCTGCTGCCGGGCGTGGCGCTTCGAATGTTCGATTGCTCGATGTTATTGCAAGTGAGGGGTGAGAACGTTCTTTTTGTCAACGTCGCCGACAAGGGAATCGTTACCGTCACCGGCTGCGGCCATCCGGGAATCATGAACCTGCTCGGTTTCGCCAAGGATTGCCTCGCCGCACCCGGCCTCTACGGCTGTTATGGCGGCCTGCATTTGAGCGTCTTCGATTGTTGGAAGCCGGAGTTCGATACGATCATCGACGAGGTCAAACAGCTCGGAATGGAAAAGATGGGCTGCAACCATTGCACCGGCATGATGTGGGCGGATAAGGCAGTGACGCATGGTGTGCCCATTGTAAAGGGCACTGATGCTTATCTCAGTTATCCGAAACGTTCGGCGCAGGCCAAGGGCAGCCGCGCGTTCCTAGGCAACGGCGATAGCGTTGTATTCTGATGCGTGTGAAGCTTCGGCTGAATACAATTTATTGCAGGGCGTGATGTTGTCAAACGCCTGATCGCGTCGCTCTACGAGATCTTCTGTAAGGAAGAGGGGCGGGAAAGCGAAAACCCCGAGCTTGGCGCTAAGGTTGTGGACAATAGATCTTGTAAAGAGTCTCTAGCAGCCGGCGCGCCGGGTCGCTCGCTATCGCGTAGAAAATTGTCTGGCCCTGTCGCCTTGTCGTGACCAGCCTGTCCTTCCGCAAAAGCGCCAGGTGTTGCGAAACGGTTGACTCCCGCGCCTGCAAAAGCTCCGCGAGCTGGCCAACTGACTTCTCGCCGTCGATCAACTGGCACATAATCATCAGCAGCGACTTGTTCCCCAGCGATTGAAGGAGGCCGACGGCGCCATCCGCGGCATGCGACATTTTTTCAGTCTCTATCTTCATATTGTCGTAGATACAAATCCTTGAACTTTCCTATCGCGACATTTAGTAAAGGCGTCAGCAATTGAAAAGCCCAAACTTGACGCAGGCCGCGGTTTAATTCCACGAATCGGCCCGCAAGGTGGATTGGAAAAATGACAAACCGGATTTCGGCCAAGGCATTCATAAGACCGCCATCGGTATCACACGCGTGTGTGCTGGCGCTGGCTTTGGTGATCGGCGCGATGAGCGCCTCGGCCAAGGCGGAGGATGTGTTCGAAGTCAAGGAAACCACTACCGACGACCTCAAGGCCGTTTTCGCGACAGTTCGGAGCACCGACGAAATCAACGCCCGCGTCCGAACTGGCGGCACCATCACGTCGCTCGCCATCAAGCGCGGAAGCGAAGTGAAGCCCGGCGACGTGCTCGCAACCGTTGCGGACGACAAGCTGGCTTTTAGGATGAAGGCGCTTGACGCGCAAATCATCGGCTTGCGCTCGCGGGCGGAAACAGCGAAGGCCGAGGCACAGCGGCAGGAGCAGCTTGCACAGCGTGGCTTTGCCGCGAGCGCGAAGCTGGACGAAGCACGCGCTGCTTCCGAGGTGGCCTCGAATGCGCTGAAGTCGGCGGAGGCGGAGCGAGCCGTGATCACCCAGCAGGTTGAGGAAGGCGCCGTTCTGGCGCCAGCGCAAGGCCGCGTGCTGACCATCCCCGTGACCGTCGGCGCGGTTGTCATGCCGGGCGAGGCGATCGCCAAGATCGCAGCCAATGCTTACGTGCTGCGGCTCGAACTGCCGGAGAGGCGCGCCCGGTTCATGAGGACAGGCGATCCCGTCATCATCGGAGGCCGTGAACTGGCCGCGAGCGACGCCCCGCTTGGAAAGGGCATCATCTCACTCGTCTATCCCGAGCTTCAGGATGGGCGCGTGATCGCAGACGCCCAAGCCGATGGACTGGGCAAATACTTCGTTGGCGAGCGCGTTCTCGCCTGGATTTCGGCAGGCAAACGCAAAACCATCGTCGTCCCGCGAGACCACCTCTTCAAACATTTTGGCCTCGACTATGCGCGGATCAAACAGGACGACGGCAAGACTATCGACGTAGTTGTCCAGCCTGGACAGGCCGCGCGGCTGGGAGGCGACGGTGACGGGATCGAGGTGCTTGCAGGTTTGAAACCCGGTGACAGGTTGGTGCGGCCATGAAGCTTGGCATATCAGGCAATCTCACAAAGGCGTTCATCGCCTCTCCGCTGACGCCGCTTATTCTGCTTTCCGCTCTGATGCTGGGCGGCATCGCACTGGTTCAGCTGCCGCGCGAAGAGGAGCCGCAAATCTCGGTGCCGATGGTCGATATCCAGATTAGGGCGGATGGCCTCAAAGCGCAGGACGCGGCGCGGCTCGTGACGGAGCCGCTCGAAACCATCATTAAGTCCATCAATGGCGTCGAACACGTCTACAGCCAAACCAATGACGATCAGGTGCTTGTCACCGCGCGCTTTCTCGTCGGCACGAAGTCCGACGAAGCGATCCTCCGTGTACATGAGAAGGTGCGGGCCAATATGGACCGTATTCCGATTGGCATCCCGGAGCCTCTCATCGTGGGACGTGGCATTGACGATGTGGCGATCGTCAGTCTGACGCTGGCGCCGAAGCCCGACGCGGCGGAACGCTGGACCGACAACTCGCTCTATCACCTCGCCGAGAATCTGAGGATCGAGCTGTCCAAAATCGATAATGTCGGCCTCACCTATCTCGTTGGCGGGCGGCCGGATCAAATCCGGGTCGAGCCCGACCCTGAGAAGCTCTCGCTTTACGGCGTCACCCTGGCGCAGCTTGTGGACAAGGTGCGGTCGGCGAACCGCTCTTTCCTTGCGGGCCAGATCCGCGACCAAGGCCAAGCTGTGCCTGTCGTTGCGGGGCAGACGTTGCAAGGCATTCCCGACATTGGGCTTCTTCTTCTGACCACACGGGAGGGCCACCCGGTCTATGTCCGTGACGTTGCGAAGGTCGTCATGGGCGGCAAGCCGCTGGAGCAGCAAAGCTGGCAGTTCACCAAGGACAAGAATGGCGAACTGGCAGGTGCGCCAGCAGTCTCGATCGCCATCGCCAAGCGGGCAGGGGCGAACGCCGTCGATATCGCGTCGAACCTCGTCGAGAGGCTGGAGCAGCTTCGCGGCACGGCGTTGCCTGATGACATCGACGTCCAGGTCACGCGCAACTATGGCGCCACCGCGAGTGAAAAGGCCGATGAGCTTCTGTTCCACCTCGCGCTCGCGACCGTCTCCATCGTGGCGCTCATCGTGCTCGCGATCGGCTGGCGCGAAGGCATTGTGGTGGCAATCATCATTCCGACCACGATCCTTCTCACGCTGTTTGCGTCCTGGATCATGGGTTACACCATCAACCGGGTGAGCCTATTCGCGCTTATCTTCTCGATCGGTATCCTCGTCGATGACGCGATTGTCGTGATCGAGAACATTGCTCGCCATTGGGGTATGCACAGCCAGAAGGGCCGCTTTCAAGCGGCGATAGAGGCCGTTGCCGAGGTCGGCAATCCGACCATCCTGGCGACGCTGACAGTGGTGGTCGCGCTTTTGCCCATGCTTTTCGTCTCGGGTCTCATGGGTCCGTATATGAGCCCGATCCCGGCAAACGCCTCGGCGGCCATGATCTTATCCTTCTTCGTGGCGGTGATGGTGACGCCATGGCTGATGATGAAGATCGCGCGAAACCGCGCCGAGCCGCACGCGCATGAACATAGCGTTGGCTTTCTGGCCCGCACTTACGTCGCGGTGGCAAAGCCGATCCTTCGCAGCCGCAAGCGCTCGCTCTTCTTCCTCTTGGGCGTGGGTGTGGCGACGCTTGCCGCTCTGATGCTGTTCTGGACCAAGTCTGTGACGGTGAAGCTTTTGCCCTTCGACAACAAGTCGGAGGTACAGGTCGTCATCGATCTGCCGAAAGGATTCTCGCTTGAGGCAACCGAGCGCGTTTTACAGGATGCGGCCGAGCGGCTGAAGGACATCCCCGAGCTTGTCTCGATCCAGTCGAACGCAGGCACTGCGAGCCCCTTCAACTTCAATGGCCTCGTCCGGCATTACTATCTGAGAGGCGGCCCGGAGCAGGGTGATCTGCAGCTCAACTTCACGCCCAAATCGGAGCGCTCGCGCGCGAGCCATGAAATCGCACTTGAGGTCCGCGAGAAACTTCGGGGCCTCGACATGCCCAAGGGCGCCGCGCTGAAAGTTGTAGAAGTGCCGCCTGGGCCGCCCGTGCTCTCGACGCTTCTCGCTGAGGTCTATGGTCCCGATCCTGAAACGCGACGCGCAACCGCGACGAAGCTCAGGGAAGTTTTCGAGAGCATTCCCTTTATCGTTGACGTGGACGACAGCTTCCACGCGCCCGCCGAAAGGCTTCGCGTCTCCATCGACCAGGATAAGCTTGAGTTCTTCCGCGTCGAGCAGAAGGATGTCTACGACACGACCCAGGCCTACCTCGCCGGTGTGCCCGTAGGTTACTCCTACCGGGGCGAAGGCCGCCATCCGGTCGAAATCGCCATCGCCTTGCCGAAAAAGGAGCTCTCGCTCTCGCAGCACACGCTCTCCACGCCAGTGCCCGCGAACGCCATCCCTGGCGACCGCTCGATCGTCGAGCTTGGCGATGTGGTGAGCCTGAAGAAGGAGCGCGCCTCGTTCCCGATCTTCCGCCACAATGGAAGGTCGGCCGAGATGGTGACTGCTGAACTGGCAGGAAGCTACGAGGCGCCGATCTACGGCATGCTCGCGGTTCGCGACGCCATTGAGAAAGCCGACTGGGGGGCCCCCCGGGCCGGATACCGGAGATCGTGCTGCATGGCCTGCCCGATGACGACTCGAAGCCCATTCTCCTCTGGGATGGCGAATGGGAGGTGACCTATGTCACCTTCCGGGATATGGGCGCGGCTTTCGGCATCGCCATTCTCGGCATCTACTTCATCGTGGTAGGGCAATTCGGCTCGTTCAAGCTGCCGCTCGTGATCCTGACGCCGGTGCCGCTGACACTCATTGGCATCATGCTCGGGCATTGGATGTTCGGCGCATCGTTCACGGCCACATCCATGATCGGCTTCATCGCGCTCGCGGGCATCATCGTGCGCAACTCGATCCTGCTTGTGGACTTTATTCAGGGCAAGCGCGGGATGATGCCTCTGCGGCAGGTGCTGTTGGAGGCAGGCGCGATCCGGTTCAAGCCGATCCTTTTGACGGCGCTTGCCGCAATGATCGGCGCGGCGGTGATCCTCGCCGACCCGATCTTCCGGGGGCTCGCGATCTCGCTCCTGTTCGGGCTTGCGTCATCGACACTGCTGACCGTGCTCGTCATCCCCGCGATCTATGTTGTTCTGCGAGGTCAAGAAGGCGGGGCGCCGCCCAAAGATACGCCCAACGAGGGGAAGCCCCATGTCGAAACGGCGCCCACAGAGCTGACCGCATAAGAATACTGGTCTTCAGTTCCGCTAATGCGGCGGAGCGACTGCTGCAGGCAGGCCGCCCATTTCCGAGCGCGCCAGGGATAGGGTCCGGCCCCGTACTCTAACATCATCAGGAGATCCCCGGCTCTGCCGGGGAGGCAGTAGCAGTTTGACGTTTTCGGTGGTCCACCAGTGGAGTTCCAGCGTGACTAGCCACGCACGCGGAAGCTCTTCACTACAACAAGGACAGTAGAACTGTCTCATTGAAACAGTACAGACGCGGTTGTTGCAACCGCAAAGCCTACCGCCCCAGGTTCTGCCACCCGGAATAGGGCCGATAGCTGCACCCGCGGTCCACCATCGACCATTCTTGCCGCAGCCCCGGGTTCGTATCGCAGAATTGTTCGAACCGCTGCCCCGCCCGCGGAACCTTGCCGCCGATCTCGGCTGCTTCCGGAAAGAAAATCTTGGTAAGAAATAGGCAGATTTCCCACCCCTCTTTTGCGCAGCCCTTGATGCTACGGCTCACTATGGTCCCGGCAAGCTCCACTTCTTCGGGCTTGATCTTTGCAGCGACTTTGGCCTCGCCGCAGGATGCGAGCACAAGCGCGCTCGTGATGCAAAGTATTCGCGTCAACGACAGGGGCGTCATCGCTAATTCAGCCAATCCCAATAGGCCAGAGACTTTAAAAGTCGTAGCGCACAACCGGCCGACCGCATATGACTTTGAACCGCATCACAAAAATGTTCCCTGCTCCCATTTCAAGCCCCCGCTTTCACGGCTGACCACCACGTCCAGTTGCCACTTCCCAGCCGCACTCCATTCTATTTGGGCGCTTTCCGCCCGGCTCTCCCATAAAGGCGGCGCAATTCATCCTTTGCTTTTTCGAGTATTTTCTTCCGTCCCTCGGGAAGGCTTTTGCCGGCGCGATTGATATAGAAGGTCAGCATAGACATGGCCGAGCGAAATGGTTCTGCTTTGCGCCGTGTGCTTTTCTGCGCGGACTCGCTCAACGAATGCGCGATCTTTGCGGGATCATCCAGCGTGAACAGGTCCGGTCCAAGGTTCAACGCATCGCTCGTTTCAGTGACGTGTTGAGACCAGCGCTTTTGTTCGGCCGCAGCCATGGTTCAAACCCGATCCCATCCGCACGCCCGAAAGCGCTTTCCGCACAACGCTCCTCACGCGATTATGTTCGCTACGGGTAGTCGGCATCCGTGGACTTCTGAGCGCTTTACCCGACCCCGCCGATGAGCGCCGACCGTGAGAGGCGCTTCTTCAAGCGTGTCAATCCGGGGAAATTTGGCGGCGGTTAACTGAATTGGGTTTGTTTTGTAAAAGCGGGTATAAGTATATATGAAAGTAATATTTTTATAAGTTAGCTATGATAAAAGTTGAATTTATTACGTTATCATTATGAATTTTAGAATTTCAGGAAAGTCGGCGCTGTTCGGGAAAGTCCTTCCAAACCCAACAGGCGCACGGGGCGAAACGCTTTTTTAAGAGAATATGCAGGGTTCGTTAACCGAACGCCACGCGCCCATAGGGCGGTTTCCGCAGGATGCCGTAAGGAACCATCGCCAGCATTCGGGGCTGGCGCGCGCTAGCCGGGGCGCGCGATGTATAAAGGCGCTTCCTTTCCCCCAACCGCGACATTCCTGTTTCGGGCGCATGTTTACGCGTCCCGGCAGCCGTGGTATTTCCAGGGTCCATGCGCACATCTGTCTCTTGCCATAGCCGCACTTCCGCGAACCGACGATGATCGGGCCTCGATAGCGGCTGCGTGGCAGGCTGATTTCGCTTGAGCGACGCGAGCATTCCTCACCCATATTTTTCTTCTCAATGGTTCGCGTGATGACGATGCCGTCCGCCCAGATCCGGCTGCAAACGCCGGACGATTATGCCGCCTTGACCGTATTGAATGAAAGAGCCTTCGGACCGGGCCGCTTCGCCCGAACGGCCTACCGCGTGCGCGAAGGCGCAATACGCGATCCCCGGCTCAATCTCTGCGCGGTTCTTGAAGGCGAGATTATCGGCTCTGTGGACTTCACGCCGGTCGGCATCGGGGGTGTTTTGGGAGCGCTGCTGCTCGGGCCGCTCATCATCGCCGAGGATCACAAGAATCAGGGCCATGGCCTGAGACTCATGCTGGATGGGCTAGAGCGCGCTCGCTCGCTCGACTATCGGCTTGTGACCCTCGTGGGCGACCCGCCTTATTACGCCCGCGCCGGGTTCGGCGCGACGCGTCCAGGCCACATCATTTTTCCGGGACCGGTAGACCCGGCGCGCATCCTGCACGTCGAGCTTATTCCGGATGTGCTCGAGGCTTACCGCGGTCTCGTCCGGGGTATCCCAGGGACTTGAACGCGGCGCTTAAACCTTTAGCGCCCCTCGCGATACCACGTTAGGGACAAAAGCCCCAGGCCGAGTGCGAGCGCGGCAAAACCTGCGATAAGCGGCGTATAAGAGACAGCCGTCACCTCGAACGCGTCGCGCGCTTTCAGGCCGAGCCAGGATGCGCCGCTGAAGTGGCGCCCTGATCTCATCATCGAAATTGCGGGTATGCCTGAGGCGGCCGCGCCTGCTGTCCCGCCAAGGAAAAAGGCCCCGCCGCCCGTCGTATCCAGGATCGGCCGTAATGGCTCGTCCGTCGCCACAACGCGCTGAAACTCGGGGGCATTCATCTCCCCTGCGATGGCAATGGCGTTCAAACCATCCATTGTGACGCGATGCACGCCCGGTTCCTCGGTCGATAACGTCTTGGCGAAGCGTCCAGGCGCGCGCTGATCAAGGGCAAATTTCACTTCGCGGCCGGAGGGCGTCGTCATGGTTGCTTCGCCAATCTGGCCCTTAACAGTGCGGCGTTCGATGGTGATCTCGTTCCGGCCCGCGCGCGCCGACAAGGCTTCTTCTTCAAGGTCGGGTTCTTTCATGAGCCAATGCGCAAGACGGCGCAGGAGATCGACATGCGGGCCGCCGCCTTCATAGCCGCGCGCCCAGAGCCAGGCGTGATCGGAAAGGAGAAGCGCAACCCTGCCGCTCCCCCGGCGGTCCAGTATCAAGAGCGGCTTATTTTCCGCGCCGCTCATCACAACTTCGCCGCGTTCGGCTTGCGAATCCACCACACGAAACCAATGGCCCCAGCTTGGATCCTGCCCTTCTTTTCGCGGCGCGCCGGGGAGCCCAGCGGTCACAGGATGCTTTTCGCCTTCCTTTGTGATCGCGGGCCTGAACGCCTCCTCGACCACCCGCCCTGTCGGCCGGGCCGGAAGAATGCTCCCGAGCGGCGTACGCGCGAGGCTGACGGGCGACGCGTAATCGGCGCCAGCCGCGACAAGCACGGCCCCGCCCTGTTCGACGTAACGCGCAACATTATCGAGATAAATCATCGGCAGCACCGCGCGGCGCTGATAACGGTCGAAGATGATCAGATCGAATTGGCTGAGCTTTTCGGAGAAGAGTTCGCGCGTTGGGAAGGCGATTAGCGAAAGCTGGTCGATGGGCGTGCCGTCGTGCTTCTCGGGCGGACGCAGAATCGTGAAATGAACAAGATCGACCGCTGCATCGGAGCGCAAGAGATTACGCCAGGTGCGTTCGCCTGCGTGGGGTTCGCCAGAAACGAGCAACACGCGCAGGTTTTCCCGCACGCCCTGCGCCTGGATCACCGTCTTGTTGTTGATGGTGGTCAACTCGCCTGGTTCGGGCTTCAACTCGACCTCGACGATATTTGGGCCGGCCCGGTCGAAGCGCAGCCGTATCGGAACCGGCTTCCCGTAGGGAGCCTGTACCGTTTCAACGGCTCCCGAGGCGCGGCGTATGAGAAAGGTGGCGAGCGCGCCGTCGGTGCTTTTTCCGCTGCGCTCTGCCTTCACCTCGGCAGACTGCTCCGAGCCGACGAGCCCGAAACGCGGCGCAGACACGACTTGGATTCGATTGTCCTTTTCGTCTGGCGATCCTGTGATCAGCGCGTGCAGAGGCGCGTCGAAGCCGAGGCGGCCATGATCCTGCGGCGCATCGTGAATCTGGCCGTCGGTGATGAAAATCGCGCCTGCCATGCGGCCCTGCGGAACGTCAGCCATGGCGGAGTCGAGCGCGCTGAAGAGGTTGGTCGCTTCTCCGCCCGGCTGGTCTGTCCCGGCTGCGTGAACCCAGCGCACCTCCAGATTGGGGATTTTCGCGAGCTTGTTCTTCAGCTCAGGCTCGATTTGTTGCGCGCGTCGATTGCGCCCGGCGAGTTGCATGCTGGAGCTTGCATCCGTGACGACGACCGCAATATTGGAAAGCGATTTCCGATCTTCGTTTTTCAGATTCGGGTTGGCCAGGGCCAGAAGCAGGCAGCCAAGGCTCAACGCCCGCAAGACGGCGCCCCTGCGGTTCCGCCACGCCGAAAGCGCGATCACCGCCGCACATAGAATGGCGCAGGCGACAAGCAACTCCGGCGAAAAGAATGGGAAGAACTCAACAGACCAAGTCATGAGGCGTCTACTGCTTTGCTAATGCGACCAGCGGGTTGCTGAAACAGCATAAAAATCGTGGCTTTATCCTTCGACAGGCTCAGGATGAGGTCGAGTGTTTTCAGTACGTTCATTCTCATGGTCAGCCTGTCGAACCATGGGCAGCATCTCTTTTTCAGCATTCAGCTAATGCCCGAGGCGTTCCAGGATGGCGGGCACATGCACTTGATCTGATTTGTAATTGCCGGTCAGCGCATACATCACAATGTTAATCCCGACGCGGTAGGACATTTCCCTTTGGTCTTCGCCGCCGGGGACGGCGGCAAACATCGGACGGTCATTGTCGTCCATCGCCCAGGCGGCGGCGAGATCGTTCGAGGTGACAATGATGGAGCTGACGCCGTCAGATTTCACAGCCCGTTTTGTTGTATCTCCCATATCGGACCGCGCCTCCACCCAAGGATCGCCATTGTCCCAGCGGCCAGGGAACGACTGAAGCAGATAGAACGATTTCGTCAGCACATGGTCGTCCGGCACACGCTGGAGCGGCGGCAGATCGAGTTTGCCTAAAAGCTGCGAGAGCGGCGTCGACACGCCAGGCGACAAGAGGCTGCCTGGATTGGCGTCATCGCTCTTTGTATCGAAGATGATAAGGCCGCCCTGCTTCATATAGGCGTCTATTTTGGCGAGCACGGCATCCGGCAAAGGCTCGGCGTTTGGCAAGACCGGCCAATAAATGAGCGGGAAAAACACCAGTTCGTCGCGAGCGGGATCGATCGCCATGGGATCGCCTGGCTCGACGGCGGTCCGCAACGTCAAGATCTTCGACAACCCCGAAAGACCCGCCTGGCTTACCCGATCAGCCTCGGCGTTTCCCGTCGCCACATAGGCGAGGTGCGTTTCGAGAGAGGCTTGCAGCGCGAAAGTGGCTGCTTCGTTCGCGGGCTTCGTTTCGGCGCGAGCGCCATAAACCGGGCCGAGGAAAAGGCCGAACGCCGCTATCGCAGCCGCCCGCGTCCGCCATTGGATCGAGCCGGGTCCTAGGAGTAGGGAGCAAACCACGCCGTCGAGCAGGAAAAGGCCCAACGCGACAAGGAAAAACCACGGCGCGAGCGCGACCGTCTTGGCGTCCGCAAACACCGAGACGCGCGCATTGCCGGGCGTCCTCAGCGCGGTCAGCGTGTCGCCTTCCGAAACGACGTTGACTGCTCTCAGCGCATTTTGGGGGCCGTACAGCCCCGCTGGATTGATCCCGCTTGCTCGAGCCTTCTCTATCTTTGCAGCGGCGATTGCCTGCGCTCGCTCGCCTGGCTCGGCAAGCTTCCCAAAGCCGTCAAGAACCCGCCAGGGCTTCAAGGACGCATCCTGACCGATATTAGCGGGCGAGCTTTCCCCAGAAGCGGCCGAAGCCTTTCCGCCGTTCGACACTTGTAACGGCGCCATCTCCAAAGTCTTGCGCATCATCTCAACAAACAGGCCCGAGATCGGAAGGTTGGACCAATCCGGATTGGCGGTAATATGGAAAAAAACAAGCGTTCCTGCTCCGCGTTTCACCGCGGTCACGAGAGGCGTGCCATCAGCAAGCCGCGCCCAGACCTGGGCCTCTCGCGCCATCGCGGACGGGTCCGCCAGCACCTGCCGCGAAATGGTGACATCCTTAGGAATGGCAAGCCCCTCGAAGGGAGAGCCCTGCTCAAAGGCAGCCGGCGTCTGCGGCGACGCCCAGGTCATCGCTCCGCCAAGCGTGCGGCCGCCTTCGCGCAGAGGCGCGGGCAGCAACGCGTCGCCGCCCTGTTCCAGTCTCGGCCCCGCAAAGCGGATCAACATGCCTCCCTTCTCCACGAAGCTGCGAAGCCGTTCGGCCACGCTGCCCGAGATGCGCCCGACATCGCTGAGGATAATGACGGAAGGCGAAGCGTTTGTGAGGTCCGTTGTAGCCTGATCGAGATTGGCGGTCTGAGCTTTTGTGACCTCGGCGAAGGGCGTAAGCGCACGTTCAAGATAGTAAGTTGGAGAAAGAAGCGGCTGCGCCTCATCCGTCCCCTCGCTCGCAACGAGCCCGACACGCCGCCGCTGAGACCGGCCGTCGAGAAGGTAGACGCCGCCAGCCGAGGATTCGCCCACGATTTCAAGCCTCGCAACCTGGTTTCGAAGATCAAGGGGAAGGTCCAAAGACACATCTGCAAATGTGTTCGCGCCCGCGATACCGAAGGGAATGGCAGCCAGCCTCTCGCCGCGCGCCGTCAGGGCAGCTGCGAGCCCAGCCCGCGGTCTCGATTCTGCCTTTAAGACGCGCATGTGCATCGAACCAGCGGCGCTTAGCGCCGGAAGCGTAAGGGCAAGCGGTCCCGACCCCCCCGCGTCGCCATAGACCTCGATGGCGC
>JBAVVQ010000555.1:0-1841 GCA_049697375.1 Rhodomicrobium sp. | reverse complement strand
GCGCAAGCCCGATCCTGCTCCTTTGCTTGAGGTTGTGGCGGAACTGGGCGCTTCTCTGCAAAACGCCCTGATGGCAGGCGAAAGCGAAGCTGACGTTGCGTGCGCTCGCGCTGCAAAGATGCCAGTTCTGGTTGTGGATTTTGGCTATAGCCGCATCGCGCCGGGGGCTCTCGGGGCCGACGCCGTGATTTCGAGGCTGAGTGATCTTCCGCAATTCTTCTCCAGCCTGAAGCCCAGCTCGACTTAAATCCGCCTCGTTTACAACGCGTTTTCAAACGGTGGCCGCTATCAAACCGCCGACTTCAGTCGACTAACAGCGTATTGACGCGTTGAGAAACCTCACTATTGTCGCTGCCTTCGTTTAAGGTACAGCCGCCGGTTGAGCTGGCGCCGCTTAAATCGGGGTCCGCGCATGGCAAACTCGCGTTCTTGCGTCTCCCTTCTCATTGCGGCTTCGGCGGCCGTAACTATCCTGCCGTTCGGTTCGAATCAGGCCACGAGCGCTGAGTGCAAAAGAAAGACAGCCGGCTTCTATCTTCAGGACATCAACGCGGGCGGACCTCACAGCCTGGCGCTTTCGCTTCAGAGTATGCCGCAATCCCTGACCGGCGCGCTTGGCGATGCTGAGCGCGGGCGCCAGCTCCTCGTGAACCGCCAAAAGGGCGATTGCCTGAGCTGCCATAAGCTTGGCGTCATGGCGGCGGTCGCGGACCAGGGGGGCATCGGGCCTGCGCTTGATGGCATCGGCAGCAGGTTTTCGAGGCCTCAGCTACGACAGGTTGTTGTTGAGCCAAAGGCTTACTTCCCCGATACGATCATGCCTTCTTATTACAAGTCCGAGGGAAGCGGTGACCTTGCAATCTTAACGGCGGCTGAAGTCGAAGATCTCGTCGCCTTTCTCGAAACTCTGAAATAAATGTGCGCTTAGACATTGGGGGCTTCCGGTGCGGCCAAGTCTTGGTGCGGCATCTTTTATTTTTGGCGCATGTACCTTAGCCGGGCTCCTTTTTGCTGCGGAGGGGGAGCCGATGCGCGCTCTGCCTCCGTCCGAAACAGGAAATCCGCTGCCATATCTTATCCAGGGAGAAGAATTTCTCCGGCCATCCGTCCGGGCGATGCAGGCGGACGACTTTGACAATCCAGCTCTTCCTCTCGTCGAGGCTGCCGAGGCTTCGTGGAGCACGCCCGCAACTCCAGGCGGCAAATCCTGCGAGGACTGCCATGGCGGCGGGGACAAAAATCTCCTCAAGCGCGTTGCGGCAGCCTATCCAAAATATGCGCCGGACTTGAGGGAGGTGATAACCCTTCAGACCCGCATCAATAACTGCCGCAAGATCCATCTCGGCGAGCCTGCGATCGCTGAAGAAGATTCGAGAATGATCGGCATGACGCTTATCTGCGCTGGCTCGCGCGCGGGGCGCCGTCGGCCGTCGATATTACAGGGCCGAATGCGGAGGTCTTCGAGCGGGGGCGCAGGCTGTATCAAACGAAACTGGGGCGCTTTCAGATTTCCTGCGCGCAATGCCATAACGAGAAGTTCGGCCAGAAATTTGGGGCCAACACGCTGAGTCAAGGACACCCCCTCGCTTATCCGGCGTTCAAATCGAGCGAGGGTCGCGTCATATCGCTCCATGAGAGGTTCCGCATGTGTAACAAGTTCGCGAGGGCCGAAGGGCAGCCTGACAGCGCGCCGGACTATGTCGCGCTCGAACTTTATCTTAATTGGCGCAGCAAGAGCCTGCCCATCACTGCGCCCGGGGTCCGCCCATGAGCCGGACGAACGCAGCGCTTTCCATTGCAGGCTCGGATTCGTCGGCGGGAGCCGGCCTTCAGGCCGACCT
>JBAVVQ010000554.1:0-6416 GCA_049697375.1 Rhodomicrobium sp. | reverse complement strand
CTAGTACAGCCCGAGGCAAGTTCGCCCCCCATTCGCTGCAAGCGCTCGAGCGAACTTGCCTCGGATAAGCTGTACTAGAAATCAAATAATTGCTAGTACGCCTTATCCGCGGGAAGTCCTGTCGACGCCCGCAGCATGTGGGTCAGGACTTCCCCCGGGGCGTACTAGCCTTACGCGAGAAGCGTAACCGAAGCCACTCGAGCGAGTCTAGAGAGCTGTAAACCAATCAAACCATTCTAGCCTTTCACGCTCTCCCAAGGCGATCAAACGTTATGGCGCATCGCACAATATTTGCGAATTCATGCCAGCCATGGTCGGCGACAGGCCACACAAGACTAAAGCGGCATAAGCGCCCAAAGGTCGAGATCAAGCAGCACCGCCGGATCGTATTGATCCCCTATCTTAAGCGCAAAGCCCGCGGCGGCCTTGTCTTTCAGCGCAACGAGCCTCAGTCTTAACGCTCCCGCGTCGTTGCGATCCAGGGGGACTTTTTCCAGTATCTCGCTCCAGGCGTAGACCGTATCGCCGGCGAAAGCTGGCGAAACATGACGGCCCGCATTGATGCCGGCGACATGGAAGGCATTTTCGAGTCCATTGAAACTCAGCGCGCGGGCGAGCGAGATGATGTGGCCGCCATAAACAAGGCGGCGGCCAAAGCGACCCTGTCCCTGCTCGTGCTGGTTAAAGTGAACCCGTGCGTTATTCTGGTAGAGCCGGCCCGCAAGCTGATGCTCGGCCTCTTCGATCGTCATACCATCGAGGTGATCGATCTTCTCGCCAATCTCATAATCCCCCCATCGGCGCGCGCTGCCGGAAAGCGCGTCGCTGTATGCTTTAGTGTTGAGCGGCAGGAGCGCGGTTCCGAGCGCCTTCGCATCCACCACCTTCTTCAGTTGGGGCACACACTCCTCTGGAGCGGGCGCATTCTCATTGCGCTTTCTCACCATGACCCAGCGCACAAATTCGAGCACAGGCGTCCCGTCCTGGTTCCGGCCTGTGGAGCGGACATAGACGACGCCGCTTTGCTTATTCGAGTTCTCGCGTAACCCGATGACCTCCGATGTGGCGGAGAGCGTGTCGCCGGGATAGACGGGCTTGAGGAAGCGGCATTCGGCGTAACCAAGGTTCGCCACAGCGTTCAAAGAAACATCCGGAACCGTCTTGCCGAACACGATGTGAAAGACAAGCACATCATCGACGGGGCTTCGCGGATAGCCAATGGCATTGGCGAAAACGTCGGATGACTGAACAGCAAAACGCGAGCCATAAAGCGCTGTGTAAAGCGCCACATCGCCCGTCGTGACCGTGCGAGGCGTTGCGTGCTCAATTAGTTGCCCGAGCTTAAAGTCCTCGAAGAAGTTACCGTCGCGCGCCTTGCTCACACCGCCCTCACGTGCTGTTTAGGTTTAGAATAGCTATATCATCCTCCGGTGATGGGGGGGAAGAAGGCGATTTCGAGCGTACCCTCCAGACTAGAGTCATGGCTGGCATGCATTTGGTTTATGGCTGCGCGAATGATATCCTCGCGCTCGAAGGCCGCGGCATAGCCTTCGCCTCGCTGCTTCAGCCATAGAATGGCGTCGTGCACGGTCGCGACGGAGTCTGGAAGCACCACCCGTTCTTCCGCTATCCCGATGCGCTCGCGCACCCATGCGAAATATTTCAATGTCACTTCCATGATCCCCGCCATGCCCGCAAAAGATAGTCCGCGCCTGTATATAGGGCCAAACCGGCGGAGGCCCAAAGCAAGCCGGTTCCGGCCTCGAATAGCGGGCCGGGCTTCCAGTACGGGACTCGCGACGCAAAAAGCAGAACCACGGCGGAGAACTGCGTTGCGGTCTTGAGCTTGGCGATAGGACTTACGGACGCCTGCAGGCCCTCAAAGCGAGCGTAGTCGCGAAGGCCGGAGATTAAAACCTCACGCCAGAGAATGATCAGAACGGCCCAGGCAGTTGAGCCGCGAATGAGGCTCTCGCCCCAAAGCAGCCAAAGCGCGGTCAGGACAAAGATCTTATCGGCAATTGGGTCGAGGACCGCGCCAAGCTCTGAGACTTGTCCAGTGGCGCGGGCGGCGAGTCCGTCGAGGAGATCGCTCACTGCCGCCGCGACGACAATCGCTACCGCCAGCGCCGGAGCTTGCGCCGTCAGCACCGCCCAGGCCAGCGCCGGTCCTGTTGCGATGCGGGCCGCGCTCAGGAGGTTAGGCAGCAAAAAAAGGCTGGTTGAGGGGTCTCTGTCCTGGTCCATGGCTGCTGTTTCGCCGGCGAAAGGCCACCTTTGTATCGCAGCCGTAGCGACGCCCGAAATACAGCCTAACCTATCGGAGATAAGGGGTTTTAGATTATCCTGAAGAGCGCCTTAAACGGCTCAGCTATTTTTGCAGGCTCAGTATATAGGCCACCACGTCCGCCTTGTCCTTCGCGCGTATGATGAAGTCGGGCATCTCTCGATGCGGCGTTTGCAAGATCACGAAAAGCGCGGTCCCGGTTATCCCGACCGTGCTGGCGATTTTGGCGAAGGAGGGCGCTTTCGGATTGGGAGATAAAAGGTCGTCGCTTCGGATTGCATGGCATTCCGAGCAGACAGTCCGTGCATAAGCCAAGCCCGCCTCGGCGCTGCCGTCTTCCGCCCGGGCGCCACAGCAAATCGCGGCCGTGAGCAACAGAAAGGTAAGACTGCGGACCATGCGTGGGACCTCGAATGTATTATGGTAGATAATTAGGTAAACTTAGAAGGCAAATATGAATTACCCTCTCTCGGGAATTTAAACAACGATCGCGCAAGCTAGACTGCGGCAGCGTGCCGGAGCTCAGCATTCTGAGCCAGATAAGCGTCGAATACGGAGCAAACAACGCGCAAAGCGAGACGCGCCTCATCAGGAACACGCACGCGGCTTCCTTCCAATTTGCAGAGCCCTTCTTCCTCAAGGCCGCGAAGCTGCGTCATTTCGTCTCGGAAATGCCCCCTTTCCGGCGCGTACTGCTTACGGATGTCCTCGAGGTCGGCCTCCATGTCGCACATCAAACGCTCAATAATAGCGCCGCGCAGCTTATCTTCCCCACGGAAGGCAACGCCTTTGGCGATCGGAAGGGCGCCAGAATTCACCGCGCGGGTATAGGCCCCGGTCTCCACGATGTTCTGCGCAAAGCCTTCCGCCAGGGCCGAGATCGCGCTTGCTCCGAACCCGACGATGGCGCCGGCCGCGTCGTCGGTATAACCCTGGAAGTTCCGGTGAAGGCGGCCTTCGCGCAAGGCGACCGCCATGGTGTCCTCGGGCCTCGCGAAGTGATCGAGACCGATCTTCACATAGCCCTGCCCGGCAAGCGCGTCGCCCGCAACCTTGGCCTGCTCATAGCGCATCAGCGGCGTCGGCAGGGCCTCCTCGGGGAGCATTTTCTGGTTCTTCGCCATCCACGGGACGTGGGCATAGCCGAACAAGGCGATGCGGTCCGGGCCAAGTCTTGCCGCCTGCTCCACCGTGTCTTTGAGTGTTTCGACCGTCTGATATGGGAGGCCGTACATAAGATCGAAGTTGACGCCCTTGACGCCCTGCTCGCGCAGAAGCGACAGAGTGCTTTCGATCATGCTGATCGGTTGAACGCGATTGATTGCGGTTTGAACCTTTTCGTCAAACTCCTGCACACCGAGGCTGGCGCGCGTGCATCCGATCTTGCCGAGCGCAACCGCATTTTCGGGGGTAAAGGTCCTCGGGTCGATCTCAACCGCGATTTCGGTCTTGCCGAGGATATTGAATTGATGCTGAAGGGTTTCCGAGATGCGGATCATATCCTCGGGCGCAAGCGCAGTCGGCGTTCCGCCGCCCCAATGAATGTGACGCACAGCCATGCCTTGAGGCAGAAGACGGGCCACAAGCTCGATTTCCTGGATGATGGCGCCGACGTAACTCGTAACCGGGGAATAGCGTGCGATCACGCGCATGTTGCAGCCGCAATACCAACACATGCGGCGGCAGAAGGGGACATGCAGGTAGAGCGAAAGCTCCGAGCGTGGATCGATCCTGGACAGCCAAGTTTCATACCGCTTCGCATCCACGTCCGCCGAGAAATGCGGGGCTGTGGGGTAGCTCGTGTAGCGCGGAACACGTGCGGAGAAATATTTCGCAATCCCAGGCGTCATGATTGTTTGTTTCCCTGCAAGGATACGCTGCGAGCCCGCACCCTCGTTTTTTCCGTGCGATGTTCGAAGGCGCAAGAAGGTCCGCTTGTTGGCGTTTCGGGCAGAACCTGCTGATACAAGAACGTGGTGCGGATACCGCCCTCGATAATGGCCCGTGTATTGTCTTTGGACAGGTTGTCGTCATCGCGTCGACGAAGCGAATGTCCGTGTAGCCGGCAGCCTTCAACGGGCCGGAGACATTCGCGACCCATGCAGGAGCCAGTTACCCGCGATCGCCGCTCCCCCCGAATGGCAATTACGATGGATCAGGATAATTCGCTGGAGTTTGTATCAACCGGAGGCTACTCCCTTGGCATGCTTGTGTTTTTGATCCAGATCAAGAGCAACCCGCCATTTGATCGAGATGCGGCGTCAACTTTGGGCTGGACTTCATAAAAATTGCTTTTCGGTTGCTGTCATTTTTGCAACAACACGCTGTCACCGACAGAAACCCCGAGTTTTTTGGCTTGTCCAGCCCCTATCTCAAGAACCCGGGAAGCCGGGCGCATAGATGAGATGACATCGGTCGAAAACGGTTCCGCATCATAGGCGATATGCCTGACGCGCCAATCGTTCCCGATGAAGATCATGTCCAGGGGGATGTAGGTGTTCTTCATCCACATTGTGATCTCATGCTCGCCGTCGAACAGAAAGATCATGCCGTGATCGCCCGAAAGTGAGCGACGAAACATGAGGCCTTGTTCGCGCTTTGCTTCGGTATCGGCTACCTCCACATTCAGAAGCACGGGGCCACTCTTCGTTTCGATCTTGAGGCTTGCGGGCTTAAACAGCACATCACCAAAAGCTGACGGCAACATAAAAAAGCTGAAAATGACAAGGGCCGCAAGAGCGGCCCTGACGTTATTCGCTTGACCCTCGATCATGGGTCTACCCCTTTAATGCGAAGACGGATAGCCTGTCGCGCCGTCAGGACGAAGCTCGGCAGCCATCAGCCCCTTATCGCCCTTGCCGTAGCGGACCTGCACGATTTGTCCAGGACGAAGCTCTGCAAAGCCGAAGCGCCGAAGGGTTTCCATATGAACAAAGATATCTTCTGTTCCTGCGCCGCGGGTCAAAAACCCGAAGCCCTTGAGCCGGTTGAACCACTTCACCATAGCCCGCTGCCAATCACTCTCGGGCATAACATGAACGTGGGTGCGCTGAGGCAGTTGCGAGGGATGGATAGCCGTACTTTCATCCATCTCTATCACGCGGAATGCCTGAAGCCCGCGGTCGCGCCGGAGCACCTCGCAGACGATACGCGCTCCCTCGTAGGCGGTCTGATAGCCGTCCCGCCGCAACACGGTGACGTGAATCAGAACGTCCGGCAGTCCTCCGTCTGGAACGATGAACCCAAACCCCTTGGAAACATCAAACCACTTGATGTGGCCAGCTATTACGAAGACGTCAATGCTAGGTTGCTCTGCGATGTCGTTAAAAGATGCAATTGTGGGAGGTAATTTGTCCCCCATTTTTTAGTCCCCCGCTTCACTGAAAAACTTGGCGCCCGCAAAGGCCTCGCCCAAGGCCATCACGCACACCAACTCACATGCGAAACATAACATCACTCCGCGCCGAGGCGAGAGAAAATTAACTCTTTCCCCAGCGCCCTTGTTTGGCCGTGTCTCAGCCGCTCCCGAGACCCGCACAGCAAGTATTTGATAATCCGAGTGAAATTTTGACAAAAATTAGGCAGTGCAGCCGCCTTATGCTCTCTGGAAAAACTCAAACAATACGTTCTGAACAGCGTCCCGGTTGCACGATTCAGCTCAACTGACCTGATAAGAAGCGCGGCGAATCACCACCTCGACTCGCGACACCTTCCGACGGACGTATTCTAAAATGGCTTTGAAACAGCCTCCGAAAGTCATGGCCGGGCTTGACGCGGCCATCGAGCAGCGTGGTGGCCGCGCCCTGTTTGCCTGGATAGTCTCTTAAGGGCGACAATGCCCGATGACGGCGCAAAATGTGGCCAATAGTGTAAACGGATCGTTGCCGCGCCTGTGAATTAACCGGACGCGGTTAATTTTGGCGCGCCGGAATTATTTCTGGTCACCATTATGCTTAAAGATCCGTATACTCCGGCGCAAGGGAAGAGCGCCGCGTCCTCGATGCGGCGGGAAATAATTCAGATATACCATTGAAAATAAATAACTTTCTCCTGCCTGTGACCTCCCATTAAATAGAATTCCTGATTACGCATAAAGGTCAGCCAATTTCAGCAGTTTGTACGGCATAGG
>JBAVVQ010000553.1:0-2494 GCA_049697375.1 Rhodomicrobium sp. | reverse complement strand
GCGGAGTCCGCCACCATGCCGCCGCAATCTCGGGGGACAGCCACTTCGCCCAGGAACACCTTAATCAGCAATGAGAATAATAATGCGTGGAATTCTAGCAGGTTTAGCTCTCCTCTCGGCCAGCCTTGGGCTGGCCTCGCCGGTGTTCGCCCAGTCTGAAATCACCGTCGCAGTCGCAGGCCCCATGACCGGCAAGGAAGCGACATTTGGGGCGCAGTTCCTCGCCGGGGCCAGCGCGGCGGTGGCCGACATCAACGCCAAAGGAGGCGTTCTCGGCAAGCCATTGAAGCTGATCACAGGCGACGATCAGTGCGATCCAAAGCAGGCACACGCGGTGGCGGAACAGCTTTCCGCATCAGGCGCGGTTCTGGTGGCCGGCCATTTCTGTTCGAGTTCTTCGATCCCGGCCTCATCCGTCTATAACGAACAGGGCGTCGTTCAGATTTCGCCGGGTTCGACGAACCCGGACTACACCGACAAGCGCCCGGGCCCCTATTCCTATCGTGTTTGCGGGCGCGACGACCAGCAGGGCGGCGTAGCTGGCGCGTACCTTGCCAAGGCGTTCAAGGACAAAAAGATCGCGATCCTTCAGGACAAGACCGCTTATGGGCAGGGACTCGCCGACGAAACGAAGAAGGCCATGAACGCCGCCGGGAAGCAGGAGGTGTTCTCCGAGGCGATTACGCCGGGCGAGAAGGATTATACCGCGATCGTTTCAAGGCTGAAGCAGAACGGGATCGATGTGGTCTTCCTTGGCGGCTACCATACCGAGGCCGGGCTCATCATCCGGCAAATGCGCGCCCAGGGCATGAAGACGATTCTGATCGGCGGAGATGCGCTTGTATCGAGCGAACTCGGCACCATCGCGGGCGACGATGTTGAAGGCACGATGATGACCTTTTCACCCGACCCCCGGAAGAATCCGGCCGCGAAAGAGGTGG
Source organism: Rhodomicrobium sp. (assembly GCA_049697375.1). Lineage (GTDB taxonomy): Bacteria > Pseudomonadota > Alphaproteobacteria > Rhizobiales > Rhodomicrobiaceae > Rhodomicrobium. Next base: position 1,553 of record JBAVVQ010000553.1, on the reverse strand, counting down.
TTGTCGCCCTTGAGAAGAAAGGCATCAACCCCGAAGGCTATGTGGTCTACGCTTACGCCGCCATTCAGGCCTGGGCGCAGGCGGCGGAAAAGGCTCACTCAGCGGACGGAGCGAAAGTGGTGGATGCTCTGAACTCCACCGAGTTCGATACCGCGCTCGGAAAATTCAGGTTCGACGCCAAGGGCGATCCGAACCTTCCACCCTATGTCTTCTATCGCTGGGGCAAGAAGAGCTACGGGCAGATTGAGTAGCTGCAGGCTTTCAGCCATGGAGACGCGAAGCCCCCTCACCCCAGCTTTCTCCCGCCAGGGGAGAGGGAGCAGGCTGTGCCCCCTGCAACGCCGTTCCTTCTCCCTTGGCGGAGAAGGACAGGATGAGGGGGCTCAAGGTTCGCGAAGGCAAGGACTCTTGTGAAAACTTATCAGCGCAATCTCATTACGGACGTTGACGGGATCAGCATCGGCCATGCCCACGACGAAAAGCTGGCTTCGGGCGTCACCGTTGTGCTCGCGGAGAGCGCCGCCGTAGCTGCGGCCTCGATATTTGGCGGTGGACCGGGGACGCGATAACTCGATGCAGTAAACCTAGAAGGATCGGTGGGAGTTGCGGATGCGATCGTGCTGTCTGGCGGCTCCGCCTTCGGCCTCGATGCTGCAAGCGGAGTGCAGGCCTATCTTCGCGAAGCCGAGCGTGGGTTTTCCGTTGGTCCCGTCCGCATACCGATCGTCCCGCAGGCCATACTCTTCGATCTCATCAATGGCGGCGACAAGGCCTGGGGTCGCCGCTCGCCCTATCAGGAGCTGGGCTTTCTGGCCGCCGCCTCAACCGGGAAGGATTTCGCGCTCGGCTCGGCAGGAGCGGGACTTGGCGCGACCGTATCGGCTGGCGAAGGCCTGCGCATACGCGGCGGTCTCGGCAGCGCATCCGCGGCGGTTCCTGGCCTCGCCAGCGTTGACGGCGCAGATGTCATGGTCGGGGCGCTTTCAGCGGTGAACGCCGTTGGTTCCGTGACCGTAGCCGACACCCCTCATTTCTGGGCGGCTCCGTTCGAGCATGGAGCCGAGTTCGGCGGGCTTGGCTCTCCGCATCCGTGGCCCGCGCATGCATCGCGTCCTACCTTCAAATTTGCGGCGCCGGAGCGAGCAAACACAACGCTTTGCGTTGTGGCGACCGACGCAGCCCTCACGCACCAGCAATGCAAGCGTCTCGCGACCATGGCGGGCGCAGGCATGGCGCGCGCGATCTTCCCGGTTTTCTCTTCCTTCGACGGGGACATCGTGTTCAGCGTGGCGACGGGGAAAACGCTTCTCAAAGACCCGCAAATGGCCCTTCCCTGGATCGGCGCGGCGGCCGCGAACTGCCTGACGCGCGCCATCGCCAGAGGCGTGTATGAGGCGAGCGGATACCTGCCAAACGGCGCGCCTGCCTACCGCAAGCTTTTCGGGAGCCCCTGAATCCGGTATGACTCCTGACGATCCGGCTAACGAGACATGGGCGGCATGAGCAGCATGGGACGGACACCGCGGCTTCTTTTCATTGACTCAGGGCTAGGC
>JBAVVQ010000552.1:0-23993 GCA_049697375.1 Rhodomicrobium sp. | reverse complement strand
ATATGAAGCGGTTCTTGGCGCTGAGGCTCGGCCATTACTTTGGAGGTAACCTGTTTCGTGACGGAACGCGGAATGAGGGCTGCGCCCGCGGCGGCGGCAAGAAGCGCCGCTGCCTCTGCGTCCCAATGCAGCCTGTAGATAAATGATAAAATAAGGAAGATGACGGCGAAGAGGAACACAAGCCATCGCTGCTCAACGAGCTGCTCGACAGCACGGCTGACAGTTACCGTCCCCGCTCCCACCCCATCAGTCCCGGGTGTTGAACCAGCGGGAATTGAGACGCCACGGGACGGGACATCCAAACGTTTATCGTAGCTGTTGAGCATGCTCATAACTTGTCCGGCCCCGACTCCTATTCAAACGAATCTTTTCCTCACGATGAGCAGGATACAGCAAGCCTGCGACATTTTTTCAACACCTGGCTCCGGAGGCGGCGATGCCGTAGTCAGCGATCCCGGCTGGCGTCCGCAGCGGCCAACTCTTGGAGATATCTGTTCCACAGATCGTCCTTCCGGCGGGTGAGTTCATAAAGATAGTGCCAGGAGTAGAGGCCAGTGTTGTGACCGTCGCTGAACACAAGGCGAACCGCATAATTTCCGACAGGTTCGATCGACCGGATCGTCACGTTCCGTTTGCCAGGCACGAGTTTGCGTTCCGAGGGCGAGTGGCCCTGGACTTCTGCGCTGGGGCTTACCACGCGCAGGAACTCGGCCGAGAGCCTGCCTGCGACGCCATCGGTGAACGTGACGGCAAGCTCGGACTTCTGCGGATTTAACCTCAACTCGGAAACCAATGGCTCCTGCGCGCCGCTCTGTGTCATGCGTTTTCCTCCAGGCTTCCCCGATTTATAGGCCGTTCAGGTTTCTGCTTTACGCTTTTTTGCCGCAATCCAGCTTAATACACGTAAGTGCGTGTCTGCCCAGCCGCCATCAAGGCTCTCAAGCAGCCGCGTTTTGTTTCAAATCGTTAGAACCCAGACCGTTTGCGTAGGTGTCCATGCCAGCAATTCAGATGTCTCGCGGTGAGCGTTTTTCGCTTGAGAAGATCATCAAGCGCCCATGCCTTTCAACGGATATCCCATCGGAACATGCGGAAAAGCTGTTGAATTACGGCCTTGTGAAGCGGCAAGTGATGCTCCTCCACGCGACCCCGCTTGGTCAGCTCGAAATCCTCCGGCAGCGGTTCAGGGGGGATGATTTCGGCCCCTCCTATGCCATGCAAAAAGCAGGATAGGGCAATATATTTACGCCGTTGTAAAACCTCACTAGTAGGATCGGCGTCGCGCCTATAAAGTCAGGTAAGGTTCGAGCAGGTGACATCTGCTCCGGTCAGGCTTTGTAGGGCGCGCTAGCGGGGAGATTATCATGTCGAGAATTCTATTGAGTGCAGCCTTGGCGCTTGCCGTCCTTGGCACAACAGTCCAGGCCCAGGCCGCCGAATACGGAAACCATTCCAGGAGAGCCCATCATCGCTACGCCCAGGCCCCGCGCACTTACGGGTTCTTTTCGTTCGGCTACCCCGAATATTACGGTCACGGCCCGGTCGGAGGCCATTCCTATTATTGGCAACACCGGGCATGGCCCTTTGTGAACGGGGCCGCCTACAACTATCCCGGTTTTTACAACAATCAAACCTTCTGGGAGCGGGTTCAAACGCAGGCGAATTATCCCGTCCAGTATTAGCGTTTCATCAGCGCTTGGGTGAGCTTCCGTCAAAAAGCGCCGCCAAAGACGGCACGGGAAGCTTGCTCACCATAAGCGCGCTGGCGGTGACTGCGGCACCCGCAATCACCATTGGAATATCCGTTGGATGGAGACGCAGCACCGCTGCGTCGGTTCCCATGATCGCCATGGCGGCTCCCGTTGATGGCAAGCCGCAAAACCATTTCTTTCGTGGCCGCGAAGGATCCGCCGGGACTGGCAGAACGGCTTTCGAATGAACGTTGAAACGCGCCAGGCGAAGGCCCGTTGCAATGACATAGAAAGCCGCGATGATCCAGCCTGCCGCTCCAAGCGAGTACAGGTGCCGGTCATACAAAAGCATTGCAGGAGCGACTCCGAAATTCAGGAAATCGGCAAGCGAGTCGAGTTCGGCTCCAATTGCGGATTCCGCCGAAAGCTTGCGCGCGAGAAACCCGTCGGCGGCGTCGAGCAGGGCCGCTCCCAGGATCGCGGTCATCGCCAGAGCGAACTGCCCTTCGCCGGAGAGGCGTATTGCGGTCAAGCCGAGAACCACGGCCGCGAGCGTCAGCGCATTCGGAATAAGGCGCATGAGCTTGCGAAGCGGCGACCTCCTCGCAGCGGCGCTATCGCTGCCGACGACCTTGAAAGGCTGCCCATGATCATGCTTCATGGCGCAGCCATAACGCCGATGCGCACTGAGGGCTGAACTTCCGTCTCCATCACCGTAAGGCTAGCCTCCATTCCTAGTACAGCTGGCCGGACGTTCGCGCCCCGATTCCCGTGAGCGCTTAAGCGAACTTCCGACCGTAAGCTGTACTCGATTCAAAGAACTGCTTGTACGCCTTATCCGCCAGGAAGTCCCGTTCGCGCTTCCTGCAAATGGGGCGGGACTTCCCGCGGGGCGTACCGGCAGCAATTTTGCCAGGAAAATACAACTCAGCAAATTGGTTTCGACGCCGCGCTTTCAATGAGAAACATCAAATTCAGATGCGCTGGAAGCTCCGATGAGGCTCCTGCGACTCTAGATCCGCTATGACGGTTTCGCCGGCGAGCGTGCGCTGCCCTTCCGAAACAAGCAAGGTGGATGACGGAAGATAAAGATCGACGCGGCTGCCAAAGCGAATGATGCCGAGGCGCTCGCCAGCTGTGATAATGTCGCCGGCCTTGACATCCGTGACGATGCGGCGGGCAACGAAGCCCGCGACGAGAACGACGCCCACCCGCGCCGCATTCTTGGCTTCGATCACAATGTTTTGGCGTTCATTCTGTGAAGGAGCCTCCGGAGCCGCGGCGTTCTTGTAAATTCCGGAGGTGTGAACCGATGTTTCAATCCGGCCGGCGACAGGCGCTCGCGTGACATGGACATCGAGAAGGGAGAGGAAGATCGAAACGCGCGTCCGGATTTCCGTCCCGAGATTGAGTTCCGCCGGTGGCGCCATGGGCTCGATGCCAATCACGACGCCATCCGCCGGAGCCATCACAAGCCCGTCGCGCTGAGGAACGATTCGATAGGGATCGCGAAAGAAAAAGGCCAAGGCGCCCGTGACGATCAAGCATAAAAGCGCGAGCGTATGGAGCGAGAGCAGATATGCGAGAACCGTTGCGGCCGCCGCCCCAGCAACAAATTTATAACCATCTTTATTGATGGGCGCCAATAATGCGCGAGCTTGAGAGAGTGCGTCCGGTTCAGCCACGATAACCCCCTGCCAGATTGTTGAAATCGCACGATGCCACAGTTGTTATTGCACGCGCGCGTTGCGTATTGTTAGGATGCTTGTCGCCGCTTCGCCACGCTAATGTCACAACCACTGCATACTCAGCGACGTGAACGCGCCGCCGTCCGAAGAGCGGTCCGCCAGTTTTGATCCCAGGAGAGCTTCGATGTACGCGAGAATAGCCGCCACTGTAATCGTTGCGTGTCTAGCACTTTCGCCGGTAAGAGCACAAGACGCGGAAAAGCTGACGCTTTCGGTCCCCCCTGAGGTGACCGAGGTCGCGACAGCGGGCACATGGTCCGACGGCGATGCTTCGGGCGTTTTCCGCGCGACCGTGCTCACCGTGCCTTCGGGCGATGCGACCCAGGCCCATCTCGTTCTTCAGTTGATGGCGGTGAGCGCGGACGGGAATACATCGAAAGTTTATAAGACGGTCGCGGTTAAGAAGATCGCGGACAAGAAGCTTCCAAATGCGTTCCTCGCCGTCGAGGAAGACGGGACCGAGAATGAGGTCACCTGGCGCGTCACGAGCTACGACAGCAACTCCAACGCCGATATTGGCGCGCTCGTCACCATCAACGCCAAGGGCGACGTTGAGGTGAAGGACGCTCCGAAGGAGGAGGAGTCGGCCGCGCAGCAGCAGAACGAGGATAAGAAGTAGTCCCCGATCAGGCTGCGGGCAGCGCGAGAATATCGGTGTGACCGACCAGGCAGGAGGCCGCCCCCAGGCGGCTTTCCTTCCACTTGGCGATGGCCTGTTCGTCAAAGAGCCCCAGTTCGGCGACGGCGGCGGCCGAGGTTTCTGCAAGCATGGCGATCAAGTTCGCATCTTGCGGCCCAAGTCGCCAGGAACTGTCGCCCCGAGTAACGGTATATCCCCTTTCGCACAACACTTCGTGAAGCGCGGCGGCGGCTCCAGGTCCGGCGGCTGTTCCGAATCTCTTGTCGCGGCGCTGATGAACATTGAAAGCCACAAGCATTGGCCAGTCGGCCGGATGAGGCGGCGACCAGATTTGAATGCCATTGTAAGTGAGCGGGGCGTAAACGGCGGACCCCAACGCCGCGACGGCTTGTGCGAACCGCACGATCCAGTCTCTGGAAACAAGATCGAAGAATGCCGAGGCCGTGACGATTTCGTCAGGGTGAAGGAAGCGCTCAATATTGCCGTTGAGATCCGCCTCGCAAAAACTGACTTCGATTTCCCGCCCACCCTTTTCGAGTTGAAGCGCTCCGCTCGGGGCTTCTGAAAATTTATCGGCCCAGGCCGCGAGTCGCCCGCGCGCTGACAACAACAATCGCGGATCATGATCGAGAAGCCGCCAGCATTGGCGCATGTCTCGCGGAAGGAGAAGCGCGGTATGGCCCAGGTTGGCCCCCGCGCCGCATCCGAGGTCCACGAACGTCACCTTGGTTCGGTCTGCGAGATGCGCGGCGAGGCCAGACGCAATTTCAGGGTTCCGCGCGGCCGCATCGGCGGGCTCGCGCAACCGTAGCCATTCCTCCGAAAAGCTGTTCATCGAGCCGCCTGCTTCAGGATGTGTGCGATGGTATTTGCGGTGCACGCCCAGTCCGGCAGGGTTCGCCCATGCCGCCAGGCGCCCTCGGCCTTTTCCCTTCTCAGCGCTGCGTTTGAGAGAAGAACGCGGAGCGCTTCGGCGAAAGCCGCCCTATCGCCAGCGGCGCAAACAAAGCCCGCGGAAATGGGCACTGTGTCTCGCACCGCGCCTTCTCCCGAGGCGACGACGGGCAAGCCATGCGCCATAGCTTCCGCAAAGGCCATGCCGTAGCCCTCGTAGAAGCTCGCCAGCGCGAAGATGTCAGCGGAACTGTAAAGCGAGGATAACGTCGCCTCGTCGAACTGCCCTGCAAGCCGCACCCTTTCCTCCAAGCCGTATTCCGTAAGTTTCCGCCGCACGAGCGCCGTGGTTTCCGGCGACCGGTCCAGAGATCCTGCAATGGTGGCCCTCCATGGCGAATCGCGAACCACGTTAAGAGCGTCGATGAGCACGCCATACCCTTTGCGCGGCGTCATGGTCCCTACGGAAACGATATGGGGCGACTCTCCGGCTGGAGCGCCTTGAGCGCGCTTCCCGCGAAGGATGCCTGGTTCCGCGACTGTTATTTTGCGGGCCGGGACGCTGAAGAGCCGCGTCAGTTCCCGCGCTGTCCCGTGGCTTGGCGCCACAATATGCTCGGCCGAGGCTAGCGCCTCTTCCTCTGTTTTCAGCAAATGCGCTTTCTCGGACGGGCTCAGCCCCTCCTCAAGGCCAAGCGGATGATGCACCAAAGCCACGATCGGCCCTTTTAGCGACTCAAGCGTCGATGCTGGCAGAGCGCCATAAGCAAGCCCGTCGATGAAAAAGACCGTGCCGTTATCGAGCGCGGCCAAGGCGGCGGCGGCCTCCTCCAGCTCGGCTTCGGAGGCCAGCGGGAAACCTGGCGGGAGCTGGCAAACCTCGATGCGGAGCCTTTCCGCGAGCAGCGGCAGGATTTTCCGTGCGTAGACATATCCCCCGGTCGGCGTGGTGAGATCGCCGGGGATCGCGAACGCGCATAGCGTCATTTCGGCAATTCGCCCTCATAGGATGCGCGGGCCACGTGGCTCTCCTGAAGGGTTACCCGAAGGCGGGAAAGGGCCTTGCCATCTTCGCCCAGCATCCCGTCAGCGATGACCTCGGCCAGCTGCTCGAAGATATGCCGGCACAGAAATTCCGTCGTCGTGAGCTTGCGCGCCAATTCAGGCCTCTCGTCGAGATTTTGGTAATTCAACGGGGCGAGCACGGCCTTCAGGACTTCATGAGCGTGGCCGATGTTAACAACGATGTTTTTGTCGCTCAGCTTGTCGCGAAAGAAGGTTACGTCCACAAGAAAGGTTGCGCCGTGCAACCCTTCGGCGCGCCCGAATACAGGATCGCGCAAACTGTGTGCAATCATAATGTGTTCGCGAACTTCCAGCGCAAATTCAGCCAACGGATTCTTTCCTTCGTTAGAGTTCTGGTTGCGAAAAACAGTCGCATATTAACATTGCATGTTATCAACACCTATGAAAGCACCGGCTTTCCTCACTCCGGCAGCGAATCATCTAAAAGGGCGTATAGCTGAGCAGAAGACTTTTGGGAAAGGGGCGTCTTATGCAAAGCGCGGCCAAGAGAAGCGATGGAAGTAACATCTACAAGTTGAGTGACCATGCGAACGGCGATCAGGATGCCAGCTTTGATCATACGGATGATATCACAAAAAAGCCGGCTGCAGCTGGGCTGAGCGATAAGGAGCCCGTGGCGTCGGGCAGTTCAAAATCGCCTGAAGCGCCGGATGCTGGGAGAAGCGCTGCGGGCGAGGCGGCCGCGGCCGCGCCATCCAGCCCAGACGATGCCCTGGCTTGGCTCAGGATCATCCAGAACGCTACTGAAGATTTGACTGCGGACATCCGGGCCTCAAAGGGGGACGCCTCCGACCGCTCTTTTGCAGACGAGGAAGCGCCATTCGGCCGCAAACCCCCGCCGTCGCCGCCGGGCTTCGCCGGACCCTCGCGCCGGAAGCCGAGCCTTAACGACACACGGCTCGACGATTACGGCGACGAGCGCGAACTCGCTCAGAGGCTTTCATACAGGACCGCCGAAGCGTGGCAGGTGCCTTCGCAAACGTTAAGGGCGGCGGCGATGCCTTACGTGGCGGCGACAGCGGTGCTTGCTTTCTTGGCAGGCAGCGCAGCGGTTTATTTCTTGATGGGGTCGTCATCTCCCGATGTCAAAGCAAGGGCCGCAGTTCCCGCTGCTGAGACCCAGATTGAAGCTCCGCTGGCGCGTGCAGACCAGCCGAGTTCAAAGAAAGGTGGTCTTCAGCGGACGGCGTCACCCGCCGTTCCGGCTGACAGCGCCAAGCCGGCTGAAGCCGCAGCGCCCGCTCAAACTCAGCCTCAAGCATGGTCCGACACCGTGCAGACTTTCAAACAATTCGTGAGGCCTGAGCAAAAATAGGCGCGTAGCCAGCGCTCTGCGCCTTTAAGCATCATGGGGCTGTGGGGCCCCGATTGACGCTGATCCCTATACAATCCCATCCGCATAGCGAACCGCCGTAGCGATTGATGACGACCGCGGGGCCAGCAGTCTGGGAAGCGCGTCCGGAAGCTCATCGAATGCCACTTCCTCGGTGATGAGCGCATCGAGACGGTCGTCAACAAGAAGAGACATCGCTTTGGCAAGACGCCGCGTGTGCGTCCAGCGAGCGCGTCGCGTGTCCGAAACAGCGCCCACCTGAGAGGAAATCAGGCGTAGCCGCTTGCTGTGAAACGCCAAGCCGAGCGGGGCAGGAACCTCTGCGGAACCATACCAGCTGAGTTCGACAATCCTGGCTTCGAATCCGGCCGAAAGGAGAGCAGCCGCGAGCCCCGAAGATGTGCCGGAAGCATGGAAGACGACGTCAGCCTCCGCGCTGCCGAGCGCTTCGGGCAGGATGAAATTCGCGCCGAGCGAGCGCACGATTGGCTCACGGGCCGGGTCGATATCGCAAACAAGGACTTCGGCTCCAGGCAGTCGCGCTGCGAGACTTGTAATGAGGAGACCCACTGCCCCTGCGCCAATGATCACAATCTTATCTCCAGGACCCGCTCCGCCGTCCCAGGTCGCGTTCAGGGCCGTCTCCATGTTGGCTGAAAGAATGGCGCGGCGCGCCGGAAGGCCGTCAGGCAGGGGCGTAACCGCACTGCTAGGAGCCGAAAAAAGTGTCTGATGCGGATGCAGAGCGAAAACTGTCCTTCCGATCAGGTCAGGAGGTCCTTCCTCCACCACGCCGGCGACGGAATAACCGTATTTCACCGGATAGGGGAAACTGCCTTCCTGAAAAGGCGCCCGCATCCGCTCGAACTCGCTTTCAGGCACCCGGCCTTCAAACACCAGCTTCTCTGTCCCCCGGCTAATGCCAGACCACAGGGTTCTGACAATGACGCGGTCACTATTTGCACTGATGTTGATAGAAGTGAGGCCGGCCGGGCGAATCTCCGAGGCGCGGGGCGCCACACAGTAGAGAGCGCGAGCGGCGCATGTCTTATCGGCATTTGCGCTTGACATGGTCATCTAACATTTTGATTTAATGCATTCTAAATAGTATTGCCTTCTGATTTGAAGAGACAAGCGCCCTCACATCCAGTGAGCGGGCCTCTCCAAAGATTATATCCGCTCAACCTGGTTACTTCCTTCGATTGATGCGGCGCCGTCGTGGCGGGCGCCGAAAATACATCCGGAGGTTGCGCGACTCTGGGATTGAGGAAGGCTGGCGCGCGGGATTGTTGACGGATTGAATAATGGCCGGTCGCTCAAATCAGGCCGGGAAGTTGGCTCGACGGTCGCGAGATTCAAGAAGGGCCGAACACGCATAGGATGATCGCGATCCTGGCTCCTGCGACTATCCCGACATTTGCAGCAGATAAAGTTGTGTCGAGACATGAGGTTCGGCGCCGAGACCAGGTCTGGGGAGATATCAAAGATAACGGTATGATCCGCCGATTTATTCACGCGATCCCTGAGGCCAAATATATTCCGGAGTCGAACCCAGGACGGACGATCCTTTCGCCAGAAGCTGGCTGATAACTTATTGGATCTATTGTGAGGAGGGCCGCCGCAGCTAAACCTCATCGCCCATATCAACCGTAGAGATATTCGTGCGATGTTGCGGGGCTAGCGGCGGCGCATCGGATGCGGCTGTCGCCAGTGAAGCGGAAGCGGACGATACCCCAGCGGACTGCTCCTGGCGAACTGCTAATGCGTATCGAGTACAGAGCATCCTAAGGTGGTGGTCTGCTCATCAACGCCCTCACAGCGCCAAATTAGTCCAAATGTCGTTGGTCTTACCTCCTTATTCCCTGCCTAGTAGGCTTGAAGCCCCTAAAATTGCTTGTTAATTTGTAGTTTGGCAGAGGCTGTCGCGGGCCGCTGGTCATACTATTTAGATACTCGCGAGCCTTTTGCGAAGCGGAAAATTGATATTCTTGGCAGCGGCCTCCATTGCGAAATGCGAGGTCTCTAGTTCGCAGGAGAAATCATTGGCAGTCTTCTTGTGATCACTGGATCAGCCTATGGCCACACCGAAGTGACTTATAGGCCAAAACTCAGCCTAGAATATCTTCTTCCAATGTAAGCTATAGTTCTCACTCTTTCAAGACATAGATACAGAAAATGGCGACGGGATTGGCCCGTAACCTTAGTACAAAAAAGGGTAGCAGGTTATGGGAGATAGTAGCGATGTATACAAGACGGTCGCATTGGAAAACACTACCTGGGCGGTCGTTCGAACGGACCCCGCTCGCCCTCGTTTCATGGAAGTAATAGCGAACTTTTATGATGAGAAGCGGGCGAAAGACTATGCAGATCTGCAAAACGGTCAGTCCGGTCATCCCCAAGAAAGAGAACAGGGGGCTATAGAAACATTCTTACCAGAACGGAAAGCTCCGAGGCTGGATGCGGGTGAGGGTGAACTCAGCCCACGGCAAAGCGCCGTATTGAAAGCGCTTCGTGAAAAGATGGATGAGCATAAACAGGTCGCAGTACGGGCCGCCGTCCTGGCTCAAGCTGCTCAAATACCGCTTGGATCTCTTCACTCAGTTCTTGGATCGCTTGAGAAAAAAGGTTTGATCCAGACCAGCCGCGCCGGCTCGGCGCGGGCGCCGGCAGTCTATCGAGTGGCGTAGTCTTGCCAGCCGGCTGGAACGTGGGTGATCGCTCACGTCCTTTATTCAGCCGCATATCCCTGTGAACCAGCGAAAAAGGGCTATGCGCACGTCCCCGCCCGCCTAAGATTTCTTCGGCATCTGGCTTTGCGCCATAACGGCGAGCAATTTCAGGTCATCCTCGTTCTTTTCGCCTGTCAGCATGAAACGGACATGGTCCGTCACCCAGCTTGCCGCTTTGCTCGAGCCTAGCGCCTGCACAGCTATAGAGCTGTCCGACAGCTCAGCCGCGGGGAGCGCATAGAGCGTTAGCGGCGGCTCTGTTTTCGATGCATAGGTGAGCTGCATCATGCGGTCCTGGCGATAATTGAAGGTCTGACCGCGAAAAAGCGTGTAGCCCTGCCGGGTGAAATCGGGGGGCGTCAAGGCCTTGGCCGTAATCTTGGAAAGCTGGAAGCGTATCAGCTCGGGGTTGGCTATCGCGTCGGGATGGGGGGTCAGCGTTTCGTGCGGGAAGAAGCTGTGGAATCGCGCGATGTCAGCCGGCCAGGACGACGGCGACATTTGAGCGGCCGGGGCTCTCTCGGCGTCCTTCGGCGGCGACGGCGCGTGTTGCCCCGTCAGGACTGTCGCCCCGTAGCCGCCGAAAAGGCCCCCGGCGAAAACCGCGGCCACAAAAAGCATTTTTCGGACCGCGTCCGGCTCTTTTTGCGCTAGTGACTGCGCCGCAGCTCGCGGGCCGGTCTTTCCTTTATAGAGCTGCTTGCCCTCATTTTCGTCGAACTGAAGTGCGCTCCGGGGAACGGCGATCTCTTCACGGGCGAAAGCGCCAAAACTCTCGATGAGTTGAGCCTGCGAACGCTTCAAACGCGCAATGCGCCGTGAAATCTCCGCATTCGTGCTCGCGAGCTGGGAGACTTCGCCGGACTGCCGTCTCTCGAGTTGGCCGTCGATGTAGGCGAGCAGAAACTCGTCACTCAACTGGGTCATGCGGCACGCTCCCGCCCAGGCGAGGCATCGCTTTCACACTCTTCGGAAAGGCCCCGATGATCGAGCCATTGGGACAAAGCTACATGGCCGCGCGCCAAGAGCTTCATAAGTGACAACATGTCAAGCGCCGTCACCTCGGCGGCCTCGTCGTAAGACGCGCCCTCGCCGTAAACAAGGTAAAGGGCGGCTCTCTGAGACGAAGACATGTTTGCGACAAATTTTGCAAAATGAGCGTTCCCGGCGAGCGCTCCCTTAGGAAGGATCGCCCCAAACAGGCGCGGGTCGGGCTGGCAACGCTTTTGGATGTTGGGGTCTTCGCTAAGCTTCGCAATCCACAAAGCGTACATGCGCCGGAGGCACTCGACGAGATGATCGCGCTCATCCCCGGCGAAACCTTTGCGCGAATTCAGCCCCTTGGACGCGCTGCGAAGAAGCGCCCGCGCAAGTTCCTCATGGACCGTCAAAACGAGAGCGAATTTGTAAAGACTGACAAGGATGCTCTGAAGGGCATCGCGCGGGCGGCTGTGGGTTTGTCCAAACGAAGCCATGATACGCGGACTCTCCTAACAAAGTAAAATAACGGCCAACATGCATGACTCTGACAGGGAAAGGTTGATGCGCAGTAAAATTGCAACAAGGAATCGCGGAATGAGAGTTGTCACCGTCTTCCTCAACGATGCGCTTCCTGACCAATTGCCAATCCATTGGCAGTTGTGAAACATCGCAGTCCGTGTTTTTTTAAAAGTCGGCGGCGGCGGCGCTCTGGGCCGCTCTTCCGCAATGACATTGCGAACGGCCCGTGATGAGTGACGATTCAGTAGAAAACTGGCTCAGCAAATTCTCAAACGCCAACTGGCGCGCGTATGCTCCCCAAGCCGGTCCGGAACTTCAACATCCGGCCTCTTTTTTCAGGGTGGAGAACAACCCCCTCTCGCTGACCTCCTGGAACATGCGATCCGCGGCAGCGGCCTTCCTGAGCGCGCGCGCATCGTTCACAGCGAGCCTGACGCCTTTCAGCGCACAACCGAGCCCAAACTTCTGCATGAGAGGCTGATCGAGGAATTGACGACTGCGCAGCAACAGATGCAGTCCGAACCACCGGTTCAGCATGCGGCGCCGCCGGACTACACAGAGCCGCCGGCTGAGCACAGAACGTTGGACAAGCCTGCGCCTGAAACGATCGCCTTTGCCGACCGGGAGCCGGTCTCCCGGCCTGAATTGATCCCGCCAGGAATGCACGAAGAGAGGATGCACGAAGAGACGATATTGGCGGAACCCGACACCGCGCCTCTTCCGGCGGCCGAGGCCTTGAAGGAACATCTGAGTGGCAAAGCGCGGCAGAGTCCATCTGCGGGCGCTGGTCTCGGCGGCCGGGCAAAGCCCCTCGCGCACCCGGCTCGCCAGATGACGCGCCGAATGGGGATGCGGGATTGGAACCGCCGCCGCCTCGCTCTCTTAAGCCATATCCATCGTGATGTCTTCGATAGAACGACGGAGCAACTTCTTTTCTGCAAGACGCCTCAGCTTGAAGTGTATCACTTCGAGGAGACAGAGAAGGGCTTGCAGAAGTTTTTCGTCTACGAGGGGCCGATTCCCAAAAAGCTTCTCGACTGGGCGCTTTCGGCGCTTCCCGAAGATCTGAAGAGGTATGCGTTCGTCGATTTTCGCGCCACCAACGGGCGCACCCTGCTTCTGGCCGCCCGGCGTAATTTCGAATATGCAGCCGGATACGCATTCGATGCGGAAGGCGCCGAAACGCTTGAGATGAACCTCGCCCAATATCCGAGGTCCTATCTGGCGTGCCGGGATGTCCGGGCGCTGCGGGGAGACCGCGACGGGGTCGTCGTTCCCTCCCAGCCCGCGGTTCTCTTTTTCCCGGACAGTCTCAGCGCAGGCCACCTTGACATTATCCTCAATTACGTGACCGCTTCTCTCCGGCTGGATCCGCGGCCCATCTATCTCATCTTCGAGAATGCGGGGCGCGAATGCGGCAAGGATCAGATGAGCCTGTTTGAGAGAGCGCCGATGCCATTGCTCAACCAGGCCAAGGCGTTTCTTTTCGCGCCGGTGAGCATTGCCGTTTATCGCTCTAAGATCGAAATAGCGAACTAATGGTGGACCGCTCGTAACTTTCTGAGTCCAGTGGAGCGACGGACAACATGGACGAAGCGCCGAACGAAGTTATTTGCTCCGAACGAGACCGTGCGGGTCTCATCCGCCTCAACCGGCCGAAAGCCTTGAATGCGCTCACCCTCGGGATGATCAGAGGACTTGAGACGTTCACGCATGCCTGCGCGAAGAACCCTCATATTTATGGGATCGTGATGGAGGCGGAAGGGAAGGGCTTCTGCGCTGGCGGCGACATCCGGACCGTCAGCGATTGGGGCCGGAACAGCCCCGGCGAGGCGGACCAGTTCTATATCGAGGAATATCAGCACAACTGGACGCTTCAGTGTTTCCGCAAGCCGCACGTTGCTCTCATAAATGGCATCACGATGGGCGGCGGCGTTGGGGTATGCCTCTACGGCACGCACAGGGTCGCAGGCGAGAACATCCGCTTCGCCATGCCCGAGACCGGGATAGGCTTTGTGCCGGATATCGGAGCCTCGTGGTTTCTGCCGCGCATGCCAGGGAAGTTGGGGCTTTATCTTGGCCTCACGGGCCGGATCTGCGACCGCGCGGATTGCTATTATCTCGGCTTCGCGACGCATTGCGTCCCGGCTGGCGAGTTCGAGACGATAAAGGCAGCGATGATCGAGGGGGAGCCTATCGACGCTGTATTGGATGGCCTCCACGAGCCGCCGGGAGAAAGCGAGCTGCAAAGGCTTCGCGATCCGATCGATCGCATTTTCTCGGCTCCGTCGCTTGAAGCCATTCTCAAGGGCCTCGAACGCGAGCAGGGAGAATGGAAGGACTGGGCGCAGAAGACGCTCTCGATCCTTGCCAAGCGGTCGCCGCTCAGCCTGAAGGTCACCTTTGAAGCTCTGAAACGCGGCAGCGGATTTAAAACCCTCAAGGAGGCGCTTGTCGTCGAGTACCGGCTCGCAACACGAATGATCCGGCGTCACGATTTTCATGAGGGCGTACGAGCCATCATCATCGACAAGGATCAGTCGCCGAAATGGGACCCGCCGTCCTTGGCCGAGGCTAGCGACGCATTGTTGCAATCGCTTTTCGCGCCGCTTCCAGGCGGCGACCTTGAGCTGAAGGATTACTGGTCTCCTGCCTCTGGATAAGGAGCGACGTTGTTGTATTTCCGCCACGATGAGCCCCTAACAGGATGTTCAGAAAGCTTTGCGCCATTGACGCAGGCTTGGCTCGATGAGAGGAGTCAACGATAGGCTGAGCGTTAGTTGGGGAGGGCACATGAGCGGAGATCCAAACCCCATCGCGCGCAGCGGCATTGGCGTTCTTGGGCGAAGATCGTTCCTTTTCGGCGCGTCGGCGTCACTCCTTTCAGCCTGTTCTTTTATCCCGCGTGAACCCTTCACGGCGGGCGAGCAAGCCATCGCGGAGGTTCCCGGCATACCAAACGCTCGTGTCTGGGTCGATGGCAGCGAGGCCGAGTTCCGGAGCTTCCTGCGCGGCACGGCGATTGGCTCCCCAAATGGGTTCGGGGAGAGTTTTGATATCCTCGCGTTGTCCGGCGGCGCCTATGACGGCGCATTTGGCGCTGGCGTCATTGGCGGCTGGACCGCGACAGGAACCCGGCCAAAGTTCGTCTTCGTGACGGGCGTGAGCGCAGGCGCGCTCATTGCGCCGCTTGCTTTTCTCGGCCCCAATTACGATGCCGAAATGCGGGAAGCCTTTTCCGTCGATGCGGCGCAGGTGCTCGGCGATCTTGGAGGCATCTTCTCACTCCTCGGAACCGTGGATTTGCGCCACGGCATGCTTGAGAATCTCGTCGAGAAGTTTGTCAACGAGAGACTTATGGCGTCGGTCGCGGCCGAGCACGCGCAGGGACGGCGGCTTCTCATCCTGACGACCAATCTCGATGCGCAGCGCGGCGTATTATGGGACATGGGCGCCATCGCTGCGGGCGGCCCGCAATACCGCCAGCTCTTCCGCGATGTGCTCGTCGCTTCGGCGAGCATCCCGGGTTTGTTCGGTCCGACCTATATCGAAGTGCACGCGAACGGCCATTTCTTCCGGGAAATGCATGTGGATGGCGGCGCCACCAGTCAGTTTTTCGTCCTTCCCGATTTTGTCTATGAGCGCGGGAGAAGGGGCGCCGACCCAAGAAACCGGCCGCGCGTCTGGATCGTCATGAACAATCACATCACCCCGCAGTTCGAGGTTGTAGAATCGGGGCTTTTGCCGACGGTTTCGCGCTCTTTCTCGACGCTCATCAAGAGCGACGCGAAGAGCGTGCTGCTGGCGACCTTGAACTATGTTGGAAGCGACCGGTTCAACCTCACATCGATCGACAACAGGTTCGACGAGTGGCTGGCGGCCAATCCAAGCATCCAGCCAGGGTTCAACAGCCCCTATATGGCGGCGCTCTACCGTTACGGCTATGAAAAGGCGCTCTCAGGCCATCTCTGGTCGAAGGAGGTTCCGCTTGGCGTCGGGGCTCCGAGGCGCTTTCAGGAAGTGGCGGGCCGCTGAGCATTACGGCGCGATCCGACGTCCATGCTTTTTTGTGATCCCGGCTCGTGCTTCGCTTGGCGGGGATGACGAAGCCTGGAGCCAGCGGCGTCCAGCACGTCCGCTGGTCATATCGTGAACTTTGCCTGGAAAAGAAGTCAGCGTTGAGTTTGCCTGGGAGACAGCGTTAACGCCTCTTGCATCGCAGGCGCAGGCGCGATTTAAAGTCCCGGTCGAATCTCAGACGGGATCTAGGTCATGAAGCTCGCGCCAATGTTGAAGGCGGTTTGTGTAATCGGTTTGCTTGTCGGTTCAGGGTCGGATAGCGCGTCTGCACAAGCGCTGAGAAAGGTTCCCGAAAGCCGGGAGCAGATTACATTCTCATATGCGCCTGTGGTGAAACTGGCTGCGCCTGCGGTTGTGAATGTGTATGTGCGCCAGCGTGTCCGGCGGGATTCAGCCTTCAATAATCCGGTTTTCGAAGAGTTTTTCGGCCGCGAATTCGGACATAGCGAACGGGCGCAAAATTCGCTCGGCTCCGGCGTCATCGTTGCGCCGAACGGTATCGTCGTGACGAACAACCATGTCATTCAGGGCGACGCGGGCGCCGAGATCAAGGTCGCGTTGTCCGACGCGCGCGAGTTCGACGCCAAAGTGCTCCTCAAGGACGAGCGCACCGATCTGGCCGTTTTGCAGATCAAGAGCTCCGATATCGAGTATCCCTATGTGAGCTTCGCCGACGCCGACCTCCTTGAAGTCGGCGATCAGGTGCTCGCCATCGGCAATCCCTTCGGTGTCGGACAAACGGTGACAAGCGGCATCGTGTCCGCGCTCGCCCGCACGCGCTTAGGAATTTCGGACTACCAGTTCTTCATTCAGACCGACGCCGCGATCAACCCGGGTAACTCGGGCGGCGCGCTTGTGGACATGCAAGGCCGTCTCGTCGGCATCAACACCGCGATCTTCTCCAAAAGCGGCGGAAGCCAGGGGATCGGCTTCGCGATCCCTGCGAACATGGTGAAGCTCATCACGGAATCGGCCTTGCAGGGCGGCACTGTCCGCCGGCCGTGGCTGGGCGCGAGCCTCGCCGAGGTTAGCCCGCAAATCGCCAATGCGGCGGGTCTCGACCGCGCATCGGGCGCGCTTGTCTCTGATGTCATGGACAGCGGCCCCGCCGCCACTGGCGGCCTGCGCGCAGGCGACATCATCGTCTCGGTTGATGGCAAGGATGTCTCCGATCCGAACGCCTTCGCCTACCGTTTCACCACGCATGGAACGTCGGGCGAAGTCGAACTCGAGGTGCTGAGGGCCGGTACGCGCCGGAAGCTTTCCGTGCCTCTCAGGACTGCGCCTGAGAGCCCGCCGCGAGATCTTCGCGATCTTTCCGGCAACAATCCCTTGGGCGGCGCAAAGGTTGCGAATCTTTCACCGGCTGTCGCGGATGAGCTTTCGATCGGCGACACGAAAGGCGTGGTAGTCGTGGAGACCGAGGCCTATTCGATTGCGCGACGCGTGGGCGTCAAGGCTGGCGACATCATCTCCGAGATCAACGGCGAGAAGGTCGATACGACAAAAAGCCTGGAAAAACTCGTCGGCAAAGGCGCGCGCCTGTGGCGCATGACCATCAAGCGCGGCGGCCAAACAATTCGCACCGTCATCGCCGGGTGAAATGATGGCGCGTCGCCGCCATATAACAGGTTGCTGAAAAGGGATGCGGCCCCTGGTTCGACAAGCTCACCATGAGGTCCAAGCCATTGAAATCGCTCTCGCTCATCCTGAGCTTATCGAAGGATGAAGCCCGGGATTTCCGCCTTTTTCAGCATCCTGATAGTGGAGTGACTTTCATGGCTAAATCCAGATCCACTCCTTCCGCGCCGCTTTTCGAAAGCGTGGCGGTCGTCGCCGATAGCGCGTCCCGTCCGCTGGCAGACCGTCTGCGCCCGGCCTCGCTTGCCGAGGTGATCGGACAGGATCATCTGTTGGGCGAAGGCGGTCCGTTGCGACGAATCGCGGAGGGCGAGAGGCCCCGGTCGATGATCTTCTGGGGTCCGCCCGGCACCGGCAAAACGACGGTCGCCCGGCTGATGGCGCGCGGCGCCGGTATGCATTTCGAGCAGCTTTCCGCGATCTTTTCAGGCGTCCAGGATTTGCGCAAAGTGTTCGAGGCCGCCCGCGACAGACAGCGTTTCGGCCAAGGCACTATCCTTTTCGTGGACGAAATCCATCGCTTCAACCGATCCCAGCAGGATTCCTTTCTGCCCTATGTCGAGGACGGCACAATCATTTTGATCGGCGCCACGACCGAAAATCCATCTTTTGAGCTGAACGGCGCGCTTCTTTCGCGAGCAAAGGTGCTGGTCTTCAGACGCCTCACCGATGAAGACCTTGAGCATTTGCTGAAGCGGGCCGAGACGGTGCTTGGGAAGACGCTGCCCCTTACGCCCGATGCGCGGCAGACCCTGATCGGCATGGCCGATGGCGACGGCCGCGCAGTGTTGAACCTGGCTGAAGACGTCCTTGCATCTGCGCACGACATTACGAAGCCCATAGAGCCGGATGAACTCGTCGCCCTCGTGCAGCGGCGCGCGCCGCTCTACGACAAGAACCGCGACGGGCATTACGATCTGATCAGCGCGCTTCACAAGGCGGTGCGCGGCTCCGATCCCGACGCAGCCCTGTACTGGCTCTGCCGTATGATCGACGGCGGCGAAGACCCGCTCTACCTTGCCCGGCGCATGGTGCGCATGGCGGTGGAGGACATCGGTCTCGCCGATCCCAATGCGCTCGTGCAGGCGAACGCCGCGAAGGACGCTTACGATTTCCTGGGTAGCCCCGAGGGCGAACTCGCGCTTGCCCAGTGCATCATCTATCTTGCCACGGCGCCGAAATCGAATTCTGGCTATAAGGCGTTTGGGGCGGCCATGCGCTTCGCGAAGGAAGGGGGCTCGCTCCCGCCGCCGAAACACATCCTGAACGCGCCGACCAAGCTCATGAGAGAGGAGGGTTACGGCGCAGGCTACATTTACGACCACAGCACGGAAGAAGGCGTGTCCGGCCAGAACTATTTCCCTGAAGGGCTGGAGCGCCAGCAATTCTACCGGCCGAGAGGGCGCGGCCATGAACGCGAGATCGAAGCGCGGCTTAAAAGCTGGGCCCAGGCGCGCCGAAGCGCGGCGAAAGCGGGCAAACAATCGGATTAAACGCCCCGGGCCATAATTTATGCAAAACAATCAACAATTTTTTAACCATAATCGGTACAAAAAGGCCGAACCTGAACAAGAATCAAGCCGAAAGCCCAAAGCTTCTAGCGTGTTCGGATGTATTGCGCCTGCCGCCGCTGACAGGAGTTGACGCACCATAGTTCGGCGCTATGATCCGGCATCCCGATGGGAGTGCCCCAGTGGCGGAATGGTAGACGCGGCAGACTCAAAATCTGTTGCCTGCAAGGGCGTGCTGGTTCAAGTCCGGCCTGGGGCACCAAATCGAGTGTCTTTATAGATGGACATAGCGATCGGAAAGAAAGCGCAGACATTACTGGCAGGGTTCGCGGCTTTATTTGCCTGTCTGCACCAGGCTGCCGCCGGGCCGGCGCTCGTGACCGAGCCATCGACGGGGCTTGTCCTTTATGCGGAGGACGTTGACTTGCCCTGGCGGCCGGCCTCTCTCACAAAACTGATGACGGCCTATCTTGCTTTCGAGGCGATTCGCGATGGCCAGCTTTCGCCCGAAGACGTTGTCATCTCTTCATCGCTTTCGCAGAGTCAACCTCCAAGCAAGCTTGGCATGCCGCTTGGCGGCCAGCTCAAGGTCGATCTCGCGGTCAAGGCGCTGATCGTCAAATCCGCGAACGACGTCGCGATCATGCTGGCGGAAAAGATCGGCGGATCGTCCGAAAATTTCGTCGAGATGATGAACAAGACGGCCGCCCGCCTCGGCATGACGAACACGCACTTCGTCAATCCGAACGGCTTGCCCGTGTTCAATCCGGACGGCAATACCGAAGCGCCCGAACAAGCCGTTACGACGGCGCGCGACATGGCCCTTCTCGCAAACATGATTTTGAAAGAGTTCCCGCAATATGCCGGCATCTTCGCTCTCACTGAGGTGAGGATCGGGAAGCGCCTCATCACCACGCATAATGGCCTTCTGAAAAGCTATGACGGCGCGGATGGCATGAAGACGGGCTTTGTCTGCGCGGCGGGTTATAATGTCGTGGCCAGCGCGACGCGGAATGGACGGCAGCTTGTGGCCGTGGTGCTAGGCGAGAGGTCAGGCGCGGCGCGCACGATCCGCGCAGCGGGCCTTTTCGAACATGGCTTCGAAATCTATCCCTGGAAGGCCGTGCTGGCGCCCACGCTTGCGACATGGCCGGTCGAGACTCCCGAGGACGCCAAAGTTCCCGATCTTCGCAACATCGTTTGCAATGGCCGCAGGCTCGCGAAGATCGCCAACAAGGATGCAAAGAAGAAAGGCAAACGGCCGGCCTTGGAACCGGGGCACCGCATGCCCGCCAAAGATAAGCCCGCGAAGGGCAATAATAAGAAGAAGCCGCTGCAAGCCGCGGACGCGAAATAGATCCTTGAGCCTGGGCCCCATCGCTGGCGCTAGGCAAACTTCGCTCATGGTGGCCGACGAATTGTCATCCCGGCCAAGCGAAGCGCGAGCCGGGATCGGAGAAGTTCAGGCCATGCTGCCCATGGTGCGACAAGCTCACCATGAAGTCCAAGCCATTGAAATCGCTCAACCTTACCCTGAGCTTGTCGAAGGATGAAGCCAAAGATTCTTGCTTTTTCAGCAGCCTGCTCCAGTCTAGCTAGACTAGTCCTGCGGCACAACACATGCACGCCATGTTTGCGGCGTGGCATGCGCCAGCGAGCCCTCCGTCAATCGCACGAATTGGCCCGTCGCGGCGTCGAAAGTATCAACCGTGCCGTTCTCGATGTTATAAACCCAGCCATAAAGCTTGAGCTTACCCGTTGCGAGTTTCGCCGCGGCGACAGGGTGCGTTTGAAGATTGCGGAGCTGACACAAGACATTTTCGTGAACGAGCGCGTGGAGGCGGGCGCGTTCGTCCGCGGAGGGCGATAGCGTCGCATCGACGATCTTCTTTGCCGCCGCCGCATTTCTGATCCAACTCGCCACTGCCGGCATTTCATCGACCTTGTCCTCGCGCAAGATCGCCTTCATGGCCCCGCAGTCAGAATGGCCACAGACGACGATGCTCTCGATGCCGAGCGCAGCTATCGCATACTCGATGCTGGCCGAGACGCCGCCTGCCGAGGGCGCGTAGGACGGTATGATGTTGCCGACATTGCGCACGACGAAAATATCGCCCGGCTCCCGCTGAGTGAGAAGCTCCGGCGCCACGCGGCTATCAGAGCAAGCGACGAACATGGCGAAGGGGGCCTGCGCCTCGCCGAGCTGAGTGAACAAATCACGCTTGGGGCCGTGAATGTCTCTATGGAAGCGCAGAACGCCATCAATGAGCCGGTGCATAGACCTCCGCAAGTTTTCGCGCAAAGTTTTATCAGTTTCACAAAGGCCTTTCAGCTTACCATGTCCGCTTGAACAGGACTAGAGCGCCGCCTCAGCTTGGTCGTCGCCGGGCGCAGCCGATCATCGGTTCCGGCGCCGTCCAAGCCAGCCCAGGCGTGCGAAGCATTCTGTGGCGGCGGCGATCGTGCTTCGCCCCTGTAGCAGCGATTTCGCCCGCAAACGCTTGCGGATTTCGTGGCCCTGACCGGCTTCCTTTTTGTGCGCGAGAACGCCGCAGGCGGCGCTTTCTTGGAAACATAGTTTTGTTCTGAGCTAATATATTCCTATCAAGTCATGAGACGGTGCGCTGACACGCCATGGAACTGAAACTGCAGATCATCAATCGTAACCGCGAACAAAGCAGAGAATACTGCGACCCGTCGGAACGCGTGCGGCGCGCCACACACCGTCAAGCCCACCCGACGGAAATTGCGGCGTTTAAGTGCATGGATGGCAGGCTCGATCTGGCGCTCATCACCATGACGCCCCCCGGCATTGTCCTGCCATTTCGGAATGTCGGGGGTGATTTTGACCTTGGCTGGCCGTTCCTGGGCGCGGCCATGACCGATTGGGTGGAGTACACGATTTCGCGCGGAAGAAACCGCCTCGTCATCGTGACCTACCACTTTTCAAGGAGCAACAGCCATTGGGGTTGCAAGGGGCAGGGCTACGATACCGCGAAGGCGCTGGCCGCTGCGCACAGGCTTTCCCAGCAGTTTGAGGACGTCTTCGGCGCGCGTGTTCGCACGACACACCCAATCGTCGTCGGAATCGAAACGGATGAAGACGCCCTCATATTGCACAGCGAACAGGATATCGATGCTGTCTACGATATTGCAGAACACCTGAACGATACCCGAATCGAGATCGCGGGAGCTCTGCGAGGGCTGTATCCGAGTATGCTGCAAGGGACGCTCGATGACCTTCTGCCGCTCGCCGTTGGAAACCAGGCCCATGTCAGGGAGGTCCGCAAGGTCGGGCGCGAGCCCATCGAACTCGACCACGCCGAGCGTGTGATCGCCGTTGGGCGTGGTTTCGACTGGCTTCACCTGCCAAATACCGCGCTCATTATCGGGCCGTATGACCATAAGTGGCCGGATGCGGTCGAGACAGCCGGGCAGATCGTCTTGGGCAACATCGTGTCCGGGAGGGTCCCAAGCGAGGAGGGCGTGTTAGTCCTCATCGCGGCGCTTTCGCATGACCCCATCGGCAGTTACGGATGGAATGTTGGCATCGAGAGAACGCGATACCTTGAACGGATCACGATGGGAACGTTGAAAACTCGTGTGCCGGATCTCATGAAATACGTAAGACGCTGCAGCGGAATTCTTGAAGCAGACACGCGTTACTTGCACTTGCTTGAGTAAACCCGCCGTGGCCGTATGCCTACCGGGAAGGAGTTCGGCCGCTATCGGAAGGCCATGGGCGTGGAGGGATTGCCGTCGCAGCCAGAAGAGGGGGCTCAAAACACATCAGGCGTCGTTAAGCTACCTCGACTTAAGTGAAAGGGGCCCGACGACCGGGCCCCTAACGCGCTTGGAATCACCAAGACAAGATGCGTAACAAGTGGACCAGTCCTGGGACCGGCGACAACCAAGCCCAAAGAAGCCAATATATAGCCTCTTTGTATGCTAACCTCCTCGCTGCTTTTTCTCCACGAATGCGCAACCGATGCCGGTAACGCCTCCTAAGATCGATAACAAAGGCTTCTCGATCACACGGAGCAGATGCGTAGACGATGAGTTCAGCAACCTTGGGCGGCCGTCTGTTCTTCACTGTTATAGACATCATTTCGTCCTTTGATGTCGGAATTTGTGAAGAACCGCAACCCAGCTTCCAACGACTGCTGTCCCCCAGGGGTGAGGCTATAGAGCTTACGAGGTCTCCCTCTTCGGAGGGAAGGATCTCGCTCTGCACCCGTAGATGAGACCATTCCACTACGCTCTAACCTAGAGAGCATTGTGGAAATCTGAGCGGTTGGAATTTCGGAACCCGTGAGACGAGCTAGATAGTCGCGTATGTCGAATGAGTTGGCGCTGCCGCCCAGCACTGCAATCGCACGCATTGCCAATAGCATCATCCCCTTCGGGGGCGGTTTCACATCCTCCGGATTGTTGTGGCGGGTGGTAAACATGGACAATCGTCCTTCAATAAAGGGCTGGGATATCCAGCCTATCTGTGCAAGCCGGAAACCCCGGCATCTCTCTGAAGCAGGCTGGACCCAGCCTCTCCGTGCTAAGCCGGAAACTCCGGCATCTCTCTGAAGCAGGCTGGAACCCCAGCCTCTCTGTGCTGCGCCGGAAACTCCGGCATCTCTCTGAAGCAGGCTGGAATCCCAGCCTCTCTGTCCAAGCCGGAAATCCCGGCATCTCTCTGGAGCAGGCTGAACCCAGCCTCTCCAACAACTGGGAAACCCAGCCGTCCCGACATTATCTAACATCTGTAGAAAAAATATCAAGGGCCCGCCTCGACAATCAGTAGAAATATTATCAAGGGGGCCGGGGCCCCGACAATCACACGTGCTGCCCCGCTTGGGGTGACCTGTCAGCGAAAAACCAAGGGCGGAAGCTTGCGATCGTGGAGCTTGGCGAAGGCGACTTTCGAGTAGGTGTCGTCACAGGTTTGTTGATAGACACGCAGTGCACGCCGACGGGAGAAACGACAAGCCCGCGCTTTCGTAGCTCCTTGGCGCACGCGCACTTGCCCGACAGCCGCCCGCTCCACGGCGTGCTTTAGCTGCGTTGGGACTCGTTGCGCCCATGACGCCATCTGTCAGGTTAAGCTTTAGCTAATGCACATCAGTCTCCGTTCCGTGTGCTCTCC
>JBAVVQ010000551.1:0-1718 GCA_049697375.1 Rhodomicrobium sp. | reverse complement strand
GTGTCCGAGCCGGGCCGCAAGAACCGCGCCTATCGTGTCGCCACGGCAAAACACGACGATCCATACATCGACCCGGACACATGGCTGCAACGGAACAAGCCGGCGCTGGGGTCCTGGTGGCTGGAGTGGGTGAAGTGGCTCAGGGCTGGATCGAACGAGTTCGCCGCGCCGCCGCCAATCGGCGCCCCCGAGGCAGGCTATAGACCAATTTGCGACGCGCCCGGCGCCTACGTTTTCGAGTGAAATACTCGCTAAGTTCAAAGCGTTAGTCCTGAAGCCTATCGTGTGTCGCAGAGAGATGCAGGCGCTGAAGTTCGCGCCAGCAATTTTCTGTTTCTTCTGGCATCGTCAACGGCTCTTCTTCGGGATCTCCTTCCTTCGGGAACGCAGAAATTTCCTTCCCCCCTCAGCTTGAGGCTGGCTGCGGGAGCGGTTCGACGCGAACCACGCGGAAGGTGCGCATCACATCATCCTCGTGCTCGCGGATCGAAACATATTCTCCCACCGCAAATTTGTGATTGCCGAGCCGGTAGCCGCCCTCATCGTCATCGGAATCGCCGTTGATGTCGTAGTGGAACGCCCACTGACCGCCGGGCTTCCTCACAAGATGTCCGAGTTCGTCATCCTCATTCTGCCAGAACCGGCGCACACGGCACCGCTCGCGATACTTCTTCCAGAGGACCGGATCGAGCCGCCCCTCCGCGTCCAACGGTCCAACGAACTCATAGCCGTGACGGTTGCTGCCTTCAGGATGCGCGCGGTCCCTCGCCAGTTCCAATCTTATCTTTTTTAGCGTCATGGCCGGTCTCCAAGTAAAAGGCGAGAGTGTGCGGCGAATGGTGTAGGCAATTGCGAGACGCCACACTAGCCGCCTAATGCGACAACAACGTTGGAGCCCAAGTGTCGCGCAAAATGTCCCGGCTCGCGCCGCCAAAAATCATTTCGCGCAATCTCGACCGGCTATATCCGCCCATGATCAGGAGGTCGCACCCTTCATCGAGCAGCCGCGAGAGGATGGCTTCTCCGGCACTGCCGCTGCCTGCGTAGGAGACGTCGAGGGATGCGGTGATACCGTGGCGGCCAAGGTTGGCGATCAGATCGGCGCCCAAAGCTTCCGCCGCTCCGCGCTGGCTTTCCTTCTCGATGAGAGTGACGGCGCGAACGGTGGACGCCGCCTTTAGAAGGTCAAGGGAATCGAGCACGGCCCGCGCGGCTTCCCGCGTATCGTTCCAGGCGATAATGACGTGCTCGCCGATGGTCTTCGGGGCCTTTGTCCCTGGCACGATAAGCACCGGACGTCCGCTGCGAATGATCGCCGTCTCGGCGAAGTCGCTCCAGGCGTCAGGAATGTCGTCGCTGGGCTTTCCGCAAATGATCAGATCGGCGGTGCGCCCTTGCTGAGCGATCAGATCGGTTCCCGCGGCATAGGACGCGGCAAAGCAGCGCCATTCATGCGTGACCGAGCTTTTCTCTACCCATTCATCGAACACCCGTTTTGCGGCCGCCGCAGCATCCGTGCCTGCCTTCTGGAGGCGCACGATGACTTCCTCGGAAACCTCGGCGGGAAACTCACCGTAAACGGGCAGATCGGGAGTAAGATGCAAGCCAATAACATGAGCGCTTCTCTCGCCCGCTATCTTCAACGCGGGCGCCAGAATGGTTGCTGCATTCTTCTCGGAGGGTAAATAAACCAAAATTGTTTTGATAGACATGATAAG
>JBAVVQ010000550.1:0-4026 GCA_049697375.1 Rhodomicrobium sp. | reverse complement strand
GCATAGGAGAGCCTGATGACGGTCAGAGTAATCAACCCACCCGCCGCAATGCATGTCGAGACGGCGCGGTGTCTCTTTGCAATTGAATTGAGCAAGCAGAGTTGGGTTATTGGATTCATTACGCCATGTGAAATGTATACACACGACGCTGGTGCGCGTGCAAACGAGAAGCGGGAAGCGGGAAGTTTTTTCTACTTGTATTTTATGTGTGAAAAATCAGTCCCAGTCAAAGAAAAAGAAGTCCGCCAGATCCTTCCGCCCCTTCATGTTGTTCCGTTCCCGCTTCAGGCTTTCCGTGAGCGGGTGGTTTGGGCAATATCTCATCAGAATCGGGTACCAGTGCGTTATCCTCGAGAGATCCAGGCTGGTCGCCCACGCTCCTTCCGCGATCTTTCTATCGTTTTCCTCTAATTCCTCTGCATAGGCCGCGATAACCGCCTCTTGTTTATTTGCGCAATGGTCTAAATCTAAGTTTCTTCTCATATACCGTCTTCCTGTGCTTGGAGTTTCTCTTTTTCTGTGCGCGACTCTGAGCAACACTGCTACTCACCCGCACAACATTATTTATGCAAGTGGATTTCTTATCTGTCCGGCCAGAAACGGCACCGTTAGAATCATAACGTAATAAGGCAATAGAGGCAGTGCTCAAATTTCTAAGAAAACACATACACAAAAGAAGATTGATAAAGAGTCGCCTTTAGATCAACCTGCACCGTTTATTGAGGACTGCGCATCATCAGGGAAGGGCCGTCGCTGTACTTTGCGAAGACCTTCCCGGATTGAGCCTTGAGGCGAGTTATTAGTAGTCCATGCCGCCCATGCCGCCCGGCATGGGCGCGGGTGAGCGGCTCGGCGACCATGGCCTCGGTCGTGATCAGCAGTCCCGCGATCGAGGCTGCGCCCTGCCGGGCGTTACGCACCACCTTGGTCGGGTCAATGACGCCCTGGCTGGTGAGATCCCCATATTCGCCGGTATGCGCGTTATAGCCGAAGCCATAGGCCGGCTTTTCCAGGATCTTTGTACTCAAGGTGCGACATCTCACTTTTTCGCGGGCTCGTGTTTCTTCTCGTGCTCGCCGTGCTCTTTCTTGGCGGGCTCGGCCTTCTTCTTGGCGGGCTCGTGCTTTGGCTCGTGCTTCTTGTCGGTCATGGTCGTTTCCTCTTCGGGTGCCGTGCGCGGCGTGCGCGACGGCTGATTGATAGGGACATTGGGCGGGCGCGCCCACACGTCAATGTCGCCGGTCATCATTCTAAAGCTCGCCTTATGCTAGGCTTTGATGGTCGGCAGGGGAGCCCATGGGAACGGCTTTTCGTCCGTATCCATAAGCACAAACCGCGCGGCGTCGGTCAGCCATTGGCCCAAAGGAGGTCCAACCTTCTGAATGGAGGGGTTTGGAGCCTTCTCCCAGAGGAACCAGACGAGCTGAATCGCGGCCAGCAGAGTAAAGATCGCCAGGCCGGCACCGAAAAGAAAATAAAATACAACTGATAAGCCTGCGCGGGCCCAATCCCGGCCCTGCTCGACTGTCGTTTGCCCGGGCTCGCTCATTGTGTTCTCCATTTTTCCTGCCATCGGTTCCTTAGCATGGCTTCAGCGCGGATTATTCGCTACGGAAAACTCAGGGAGCGCGTCTGCATCGAAGAAGAAATTGTGTGCTAAAATTTCTTAACACCTTGATATTGCGGGGATAAATGGCCGGGGAGCGGTGCCATTGGCCCTCGATGGGGAGTCCGCGCGCCGCATCGATCTTGCCGAGCGCGCTCAAGGCGGCAGCCACATATTGACCCGCATCGTCAGGCGCACTTCTCCAGGCGAGTGCGTGCGCGCCTCGCTTCGCCTGCTTCAAAGTTCAGCTCGTCTATTCACGTCCTGGTCCTTTCACAACTTGCTCACCTCTTGATCCACGTGTTTGAGTACCAAAGCCTACACTGTTTTCGACTTCAAACGGCGCAGCACTTGCCGAAGAGCTTCGGGCAAATCCTCAGCCACGAGGCGGCGAATTGCAGTGGCCGCCTCGCCATGCAGCCACGCGGCGGAGGCATGAAAGGCATCGAGCCCTTGAGCAAGCAGCCCAGCAATGAAACCACTGAGAACGTCCCCTGTGCCGCCGATGGCGAGGTCTGGCGGAGCGTTGGAATTAATAATCGCGCGTCCATCGGATGACGCCACGACCGTGTCGGGGCCTTTGAGCAACAGAACTGCCCTACTTTGCTCCGCTGCGCGCCGGGCGCGGGTAAGCTTATTGTCGGAAAACTGGAAAAGACGCCTGAATTCACCGTCATGAGGGGTCAATACGCACGGGCTTGCCATGCGACGGAACAGTTCTCCGGGATCATCGGCGAAAGAGCTGAGCCCGTCAGCATCGATCACTGTGGCACGCCTTTTTGCGAGAGCAGCCAGAACGAATTGTCTTGTTGCCTCACCAACCCCGGCGCCAGGTCCTACTGCGATCGCCGGCCTATGCGGCTGCGCGTTCTGATCTGGCCAAGAACATGGGATTGGATCGGCGCAGTATAGTGGCGGTGACCGCCCAGCCGAAGGTTTCTGCCACGTCTGCGCCGGTAGAAAAACCGGGGAAGGGGCGCGGAAAGCAAACGCGGAAAGCTAACTAAAGGCTCGGGGAAGTAGCCAGTATGACAACAAACGGCAGCGTCAGGTGCGCTGCAAAAACAATCACAAAACCTGGTAGACCGCAGGCGCTCGCGCGGAGCCTGCACGCGCGGTTTTGATGAGTTGTTTTTTCTCCAGCGATTGCAGAACCGAATGCAGTGATCCGAGCGGTATGTGTGCCGCCTCGGCCAGCGTGGCGGCTTTCTCGGCGACCTGTCCGTTCGCATCCGTCTTTGCGCGCAGCGCCAGCGAGAAACTCTGGGTCCTCCTTAGGATCTCCTAAGCCGCTGGACATGGGTTCGCGGCTTCTTTTTTGCGGTGATAAGGTCACGCCTGACGATGAGCCGGATCGGCTCATGCGGCTAGATGACCGCTTTCCAACCCAAAAGCGCAGCTGTATAGCCTTACCTTGTACCTAGCGGGCGCGCCGAGCCTTTGAGGCGGAGTTCTTGCGTGCCCGCCACTCTTCCGTGCACGGAAGCCGTCGAGGAGGATCACGGGTGGAGGTGCAGTCGACGATAAAGTGTCCCGCGCGTGCGGGCATCGGGAGACCGAGATCATGCCCGAGGACGCGTGCCAATACTTTTATAAGTGCAAGGGGTGCGGCGTGATGATGAAGCCGAAAAGAGGGGATTGCTGCGTCTTCTGCTCGTACGGCGATGTGAAGTGTCCCAGAATGTTGCGGAAAGAATGATGCGCCCAATGGTTTTTGGTTTAAGCGGCCCTTTTAGGGCTTGGCCTTCGCTTCTATTTTCACGTTGAAATCCTCTTTCCAGGGCAAGGCTTCAAACGCAGGTTCATACCCCTTTGCTCGATGGGAACAAGTCCTTGTTGCGGCGATGTTGTTCTTTCATCAGGAAGGAGAGCCGCGTTGCAGCTTCTGGAGAGTTTCCCCCATCAGCCTTTGAAGCTCCTGCATCTCAGTGGCGTAAGCTTGCATCTGGTCTTGAGCAAAACGGGTCTGAAGTGTCACAATCTCCTGGAAATTCTGTGCCTTGGCGACCTTTCCGACCAGCGCGAAGCCTGACTGGGCATTCTTCTTCACCATTTCCACGGCACGGTCTTGTACATCCTTGAAGCCAGCGACCATGGGAATTGAGGGCAGCGCGCCCGTCCCGGTGCCATGGGCGCCGCGTTCTGACTTCTGGATAGCTTCTTCGATCACGTTGAAAAGTTGCTGCGTCTGCGTGACCAAGGCCTGCATCTGGTCTTGAGCAAACTGAGTCTGAAGCGTCACAATATCTTGGGGGGTGAGTGCGTTGCTGATCTTGCCGGCGAATGTGAAAACTGACTCGGCATTTTCCTTCGCGATTTGCATGGCGCGGCCTTGCATATCCTTGACGCCAGCGGCCATAGGATTTGAGGGCAGCGCGCCCATCCAGGCGCCCATGGCTTTATTCACGAAATCCGTGAGC
>JBAVVQ010000549.1:0-2333 GCA_049697375.1 Rhodomicrobium sp. | reverse complement strand
GGCGATGGCGATCACGGCGGTCGGAAAAATCAGCAATACGAAATGGTCAAGCGCATGCGCCCAATTCACGAACAGGATCGTCCGGTTCGTCGCTCCATCTTCCGCTTTCATGATGTAATGTTTCGTTTCCGTCGCCGCTTTGGTCCTCACTTTAACCTTGTATAAAGGTCGTTCGAGCCGAAAACTGTCGCAGGGTATGGCGCGCTTCGGTCGTGCTGCTCAAAAGAGTGTGAGGGCGAGGCGATACTCCCTCGCAAACGGGCCAACGAAACCCTTGCAAAGGACAAGCTACAAGTCTTAAGTTTAACAGGATAATTTCGCCTTGATCCGAGGTAGCCTCTCAACAATGATGGCGCAAGACATGGCCGCCGAGGGGCTTTTTCATGAGCAATGATACCCTGACACGCCTGGCCGCGACCATAGCCGCGCGCCGTGCAGCGACAACCGCCTCCTCATATACAAAGTCGCTCCTGGATAAAGGCCCTGCTGCGTG
The DNA here is from genome assembly GCA_049697375.1 of Rhodomicrobium sp. Lineage (GTDB taxonomy): Bacteria > Pseudomonadota > Alphaproteobacteria > Rhizobiales > Rhodomicrobiaceae > Rhodomicrobium. The sequence goes on along the minus strand of JBAVVQ010000549.1, from coordinate 1,840 downwards.
CGCCAAAAAGCTTGGCGAGGAAGCGGTCGAGACGGTGATCGCCGGGGTTAGCGAGAGCGACGAAAAGCTTTGTGCGGAGGCGGCCGATCTGCTTTATCACCTTCTCGTACTTCTCGAATCGCGAAACGTCGGGCTGGATGCCGTGTTCAGCGAACTCGACCGAAGAACGTCAAAATCGGGGCATGCCGAAAAGGCTTCACGGGGGCAAAGCGGTAGCGCGCAATGAGCTTGCAGTCACAGGTTCTGGATCTTGAGCCGCGGCAGGCGCTTGACCTGTCGCCTTACCGCTCGTTCACGCGGGCGCAGTGGTCCGAGCTACGCAACGGCGTGCAACTCACGCTGAGCGATGAAGACCTGACGCGGCTGTCCGGTCTCATCGAGCGGATTTCGCGCGACGAAGTAACAGATATCTATCTGCCTATCTCGAAGCTCGTGAACTATTACGTTCGCGCGGCGCAGCTCCTTCATTCGGCGACGACACGTTTTTTTCATCACCGCGCAGCGAAAATGCCGTTCATCATCGGCATCGCGGGAAGCGTGGCTGTTGGAAAGAGCACCTCAGCTCGTGTGCTTGCCGAGCTTCTGGCCCGTTGGCCCAATCATCCTCGCGTGGATCTCGTGCCGACGGACGGCTTTCTTTTGCCGAACGCCGAGCTTGAGCGACGCGGCATCATGCACCGCAAGGGCTTTCCCGAAAGCTTCGATCAGGGGCGTCTCCTTCAATTCGTCGCCGACGTGAAGGCCGGAAAATCGAAGGTCGAGGCGCCCGTCTATTCGCATTTCACATATGACATCATGCCCGGCGAAAAGATCGTCGTGGACGGTCCCGATATTCTGATTGTCGAAGGGCTAAACGTGCTGCAGCCCGCCAAGCTGGCTAATGGCCGCGACGCCGTTCCGTTCGTTTCCGACTTCTTCGATTTCTCGATCTACATTGATGCCGATCCGACGATCATCGAAGAGTGGTATGTCACACGTTTTTTGCGCCTCTGCCGCACGGCCTTCCGCGACCAGGACTCTTACTTCTACCGCTATTCAAAGTTGACGCAGGCGGAGGCGGTCGCCCAGGCGCTTAAGCTTTGGCGCACCATCAACCTCGTGAACCTGAAGAAAAACATCTTGCCCACGCGCAATCGCGCCAATCTGATCTTAAGCAAAGGCGAGGCGCATCGCGTCGAAACGGTGGCTTTGCGAAAGCTGTAATGCTGAGCTGTGCCTAAACTCATTCGGTTGCCTAAGCTCGCAGCACAAACCACCCTCAACCGTTTTGGCGGCGCCCGGGGCGATGCGGCGTATATCGCGGCCCGGCAATGGGCGGCGAGCACAAAGGTTATGGCGCTGATCGATCTCAAAGTGCCGATCATCCCTTCCGGGGACGGAAGCACGGCGCAAATCCGGTGGCAAAGCCTGCCGATGGCGCAAGCACTCGCCGAGCCTGCCGAGTTCGTTTTCCTGGGAGAAGAGGCGAGCGGCGCCGCTGTATTCGCCTTCAACATCCAGCCTTATCAAATCGTGCCAGCATCTACGACCCTTGAGGCGTTGAAGCCGCTGGTCGACCTTCGCTCGCTTGCGGTGCAGGGCGTCTTGAGCGACGACGACTTGATGATCGCGGCGCAGGCTCGCGCGCTTCTTGGCTGGCACGCCCTCAATCGCTGCTGCGTGCGGTGCGGAAGCGGCGTCCACGCGACCGATGGCGGCTGGCGGCGAAGTTGCCCCGCCTGCGGCCTCGACGCCTATCCGCGCACCGATCCCGCCGTCATCATGCTCATCACGCACAACGGGCGCTGCCTGCTGGGGCACGAGCATCGCTTTCAAGAGAAAATGTACTCGACGCTTGCGG
>JBAVVQ010000548.1:0-3495 GCA_049697375.1 Rhodomicrobium sp. | reverse complement strand
CATGCGCTCGGCCATTCGCATTGCGCGCTCCAGAGGACTCGGCACCGCGCTCGCCGCGCTGGCCCCTGCGGCGCCAGCCGCCGTTAAGAAGATCAACGACGCCCACAACCAACCCGAGGATTGGAATGCGCTTCTGGCGGACGGCTCTATCGGCCGCCTGTCGATCACAATCGGCGAGATCAACGACGCTTTCGCTAAATCCGGGAATGCGGCCGCCGCCGAGCAGCCCGAGGGAGGGCCTGCAAGCGACAGCTTCATTGACCTCTATGCCGCTCTCGCCACAGCCCCTTCGATCGGCCGAAGCCTGCTTGGCGATGTTGGCTATAACCAGCTTAAGCAGCGGCTTAAACCGGGCCAGCAGGCCATCATCGTCGCGGGTAAAGGCCGCTACTCATTCAAGGGCTCGGGCTATGTCCGGGGCGGCATCTTCGACCGGATCCAATTGGTCCAGGGCGAGAATAGCATCCGCTTCCATGACCGCGATCATGTGCGGCTCGGTGACCTCATGGCGGAGGGCGCGCCGGAATTTCCCGAGATTGCTCTTTTTACCATTCCGGCGACCGAGGGCTTCGATCCCGCAGCGCCCTGGCGCCTCAAACTTCTCGCACAAAGGGCCATTGGGGGCAGGGACAAGGCGTTTCTGACCTACGATCTCAACTACGCGCTTCCAGACAAATATCTGACCGTGGAGAAGCTGGCCGTTACGGTCGCTGTGCCGGAGGCGGCCGCGTCCGCCAATGGCAAACAAGCGGCGCCGTCTGCCGCAAATGAGGCGGCCGAACCCGCTCCAGAGCCGCTTTGGGTCCGCGTGTGGCGCAGCCGGGTGGTTGATATCGTCATCCTGTGCTCCGCGCTCGTCTTCCTCACCGCCATCTTTTTCTTCCAGGATTTCCTCGTGCGCCGGCCGGTGCTTTACGATCGCGTGAGACTTGGTTTTTTGATTTTCACGCTGTTTTGGATCGGATGGTACGTCCACGCGCAGCTATCCGTTGTCAATGTCCTCACCTTCGTAAGCGCGCTTCGTACGGATTTCAGCTGGGATAACTTCCTCATCGATCCGCTAATCTTTATTCTATGGTTCGGGGTCGCGGCATCGATGTTATTCTGGGGGCGCGGCGCTTTTTGCGGATGGCTTTGCCCGTTCGGCGCGCTGCAGGAACTTTTGAACCGCGTCGCCAAGGCTCTGCGCCTGCCGCAAATTCAGGTTCCCTTTGGGGTGCATCAACGCCTGTGGCCGATCAAGTACATGATCTTTTTGCTTCTGTTCGGCCTATCGCTCTATTCTCTTTCTCTTGGCGAGGAAGCGGCGGAGGTTGAGCCGTTCAAGACTGCTATTATCCTCCACTTTGCGCGGAATTGGCCATTCGTGCTGTTCGCACTCGCAGTGCTCGCTCCGGGACTCTTCATCGAGCGGTTTTATTGCCGCTATGTTTGCCCGCTCGGAGCAGCTCTCGCGATTCCGGCGCGCATGCGCATGTTCGACTGGCTCAGGCGCTACCGGGAATGCGGCAATCCCTGCCAGCGCTGCGGGAATGAATGCCCCGTGCAGGCCATCCACCCCGAGGGGTACATCAATCCCAACGAATGCATCCAGTGCATGCACTGCCAGATGCTCTATCACCACGCCTATAAGTGTCCGGTTATGATCCAGCGGCGGTTGAAGCGGGAAAAGCGAATGGCGACGTCATCGCCAAGCATGTTGCCGGACAAATCGCACGTCCGCACATCCGAGATAGCCCGCCGCCAGCATGACTGAACCGGCGTCGGTATCGCCCGGCCAGGAAATGGAGGAAGACCATGTCCGAAGAGAATGATAAAGGTATAAGCCGCCGCGGCTTACTAGGAACCGCGACAATCGCCGGGGCAGCCGGCGTTGTGGGCACGGTTAGCGGCATGACCGCCGCCGAGTTTGTGGCCACCGCCAAGGCGCAAACAAGGAATGCCGCCGCCCACAGCATCGAGGTGAAGCCTGGTGACCTCGACGAATATTACGCCTTTAACAGCAGCGGCCAGACAGGCGAGGTGCGCATCCTCGGGCTGCCCTCGATGAGAGAGTTCATGCGCATTCCGGTGTTCAATCGCTGCAGCGCGACCGGGTGGGGCTTGACCAATGAGAGCCTCAAGATCCTCACCGAAGGCTTGAGGCCGGAGACCCGCAAGTTCCTCGCCAATCGCGGCGGAACCTTCATGAACGGCGATTTGCACCATCCGCATATGTCGTTTACGGACGGCACCTACGACGGCCGCTATATATTCGCGAACGACAAAGCCAACTGCCGGATCGCCCGCATCCGCTGCGACGTGATGAAATGCGACAAGATCATTGAGATCCCCAACGCGTCCGACATCCATGGTTTGCGGCCGCAGAAAGCCCCCCGCACTGGCTATGTCTTCGCCAACAGCGAGCACATCATTCCGATCCCGAATGACGGCAAAATCCTCGACGATCCAAAGCAATACTGGTCCGTCTTCACCGCCGTCGATGGAGACAAGATGGAGGTCGCCTGGCAAGTCCTGGTCGACGGCAATCTCGACAATTGCGATGCGGACTACACAGGAAAATATGCGTTCTCGACCTGCTACAACTCGGAGAAAGCCGTGTTACCGGCAGGAATGTACTCCGCAGAGCAGGATTGGGCCGTCATCTTCAACATCAAGCGCATCGAGGAGGCAGTCCGCAAGGGCGACTACAAGACCATCAGTGGGGTCAAGGTCGTCGATGGGCGCCACGGCCAGCCCTATACAAGGTATGTCCCGATCTCGAATAACCCGCATGGCTGCAACATGGCGCCGGACGGTATTCACCTTGCAATCAATGGCAAGCTGTCGCCGCACGTCACACTGCTCGATGTGAGGCTGTTCGACGATCTGTTCGACGACAAAATCAAGCCGCGCGACGTTGTGGTGGCCGAGCCAGAGCTCGGCCTTGGCCCGCTACACACCGCGTATGACGGCAGGGGCAACGCCTATACGACCATCTTTCTCGACAGCCAGATATGCAAGTGGAATATCGATAAGGCGCGCCGGGCGTATAAGGGCGAGAAGGTCAATCCGATCATTCAGAAGCTTGACGTGCACTATCAGCCCGGGCACAACCACAGCAGCATGGGCGAGACTAAGGAAGCGGACGGCAAGTGGCTGTTGTCGTTGAACAAGTTCTCCAAGGACAGGTTCTTGCCAGTGGGGCCGCTGCATCCGGAGAACGACCAGCTCATCGACATCTCCGGAGACGAGATGAAACTCGTTCACGACGGCCCAAGTTTCGCCGAGCCGCATGACTGCCTCCTCGTTCACCGCTCCAAGGTGAACCCGATCATGATCTGGAAGCGCGACGACCCCATGTGGGACGACATAAGGCGCCAGGCCGAGAAGGACGGGGTCAAGCTCGAGGAAGCGCAGCATGTCATTCGCGACGGCAACAAGGTCCGCGTCTACATGACCTCGACCGCGCCCGCTTATAGTCTCGACATATTCACGGTCAAGGAGGGCGATGAA
>JBAVVQ010000547.1:0-2372 GCA_049697375.1 Rhodomicrobium sp. | reverse complement strand
CGCGGCCTTGGCGTGGCCGATACGCGCGAACACAATCCTGCCGCGCCGTTCAACCGCGATGCGGATATTTTTGACCGTCTCGCTTAAAGAAAGCGGAGAGCGGACGCTGATGACGCCGCTCTCTTATTGCCGTGTTCCGCCCATGGCGTCGTCTCAAACGGCTCGCAACGCCTGTGACGGAGGCGCAAGGGCTCAGCCGCCGCTCGTTCCGGCGTGAGGCGCCGCGTCGAATCGAGCTGCTCGCGCCTTGTCCATTGCTTTCTTCCCCGTGAGCGGAAGCTCGCCGTGAAGAAGGGCGATGGCCGCCTTCAACTGACTGTCCTTTTCCTTTTCCTTCGGCACATAGGAGATGCTTCCCCCCGATTCCTCCGATCCGGCGTTCTTCAGGTGGCCCCGCAATTGCGCCTCGGATTCAAAAGGAAGCATGGCGAGCTGCAACTTCAGGTCAGGCGGAAGCTCAGGTTCGACGACATAGTCCGGTTCGATGCCCGTCGCCTGGATCGACCGGCCGGAGGGCGTAAAGTATCTGGCCGTCGTGAGACGGATCGCGCCTTTGTTCGGAAGCGGGATCATGGTCTGAACCGAGCCTTTTCCGAAGGACCGCGTCCCCACGAGCTGCGCCCGCTGGTGATCTTGCAGCGCGCCCGCCACCACTTCGGAAGCGGAAGCCGATCCGCCATTGATCAGAACAACCAGCGGCCTTCCATCGGTGATGTCGCCGGCTTGAGCGTCAGCGCGATCGATATCAGCCGGGTTGCGGCCCTTCGTGACAACAATGGTGCCCCGGTCGAGAAAAGCATCGGAGAGAGCGATGGCCTGGTCGAGCAGGCCGCCTGGATTGTTCCTGAGATCAAGCACGTAGCCGGAAATATTGGAGCCGAGGATTTTTTTGATGTCGGCGACAGCCTGCTCCAGATAGTCGGTCGTATGCTCGTTCTCGAATGACTTGACCCTGATCCAGCCGACATCGCCTTCGACGCTATACTGGACGGGGTTGACCCGGATCACGTCGCGGACGACCTTGACGGTGATTGGCTTTTGCTGGCCTTTTCTTGCGATGGTCAGCACGATGGGGGAGCCGACCGGCCCTCGCATCCTGTCGACCGCCGCGTCCATGCTGAGCCCCTTCAGGGCCTCGCCATCGATCGCCGTAATGGAATCGCCGGCAGAGACGCCCGCCCGTTCCGCGGGCATGTTATCGATGGGCGTGATCACCTTCACAATGCCGTCCTCGATTGTGACGTCGATGCCGAGCCCGCCAAATTCGCCTCGCGTCTCGGCCTGCTCCTCCTCAACTTCTTTCGGCGTGAGATAGGTCGAATGGGGATCGAGCCCGGTCAGCACGCCCTTGATCGCATTTTCGATCAGTTTGGAGTCATCGGGCTTTACGACATAGTTGGCGCGCACCTGCTCGAGCACATCCCCGAACAGTTCAAAACTCTTATAGATGTCGGCGCCAGCCGCGACAGCGTCGCTTCTCTCTTGCGGGGGCAGGATGACAAGGCCGGTGGCGGCGGAAAGGACGATGAGGAAGGCGCCAATCGCGAAACCCCGTATGCGCATTACTGTCTAACCTTCTAACATGTCTGAGAGCCGTGAACCGATCCCGGTCGCACGCTTCGCCAAGTGAAGGCGTTTACCTTCCTTAACGATCTCTCCTCACTGTCCTGCCAGGAAGGCAATATTTGGGCCAACATCGTTAAATCTGTCGCTTATTCCCGATCAGCCGTGCGGCATTTCGTGCTGCGCAGTCTCCGCTGGGGGGAAGCGCGATAAAAAACAAAACAAGAACATGGTTGAGTAAAAAGGGATTGACAAATGGCAGGCCACGCTGCAAACCAGGGGCCAGACCGGATCGGAATCTGGCGCGAGAGTTAGCAGTCTGATTTCGCTGGTCTTTTTCTTTTCGGAGGGGTGCCCGAGTGGCTAAAGGGGACGGACTGTAAATCCCGCCTAAACCCAACCGTTTCAAGGACTTAGCTGCAAACCACAACTCTTTTCGTGCTATAAGTAACAATCACTTAGCATTTTCGCTGCAAACCGTGCGAGAGCCTGTTTCCGGCAACCGTGAGGCACAATTCCTATCCTTATTGCAACGGACTTGCGAATGCCGTTGCAAAATCATCACAGAAATCGAAGAGCCTCACAGGCTCTGATTTTTTGCGCCGGATTTTTTTCTGACACCTCTTTTGGGATTTTTTTGAGGTGCGGAATATGAGGGATGGGGCTAAAGCTCGACTGGGTCCCAAAGCAAATTTCTAATATCTATAAAGCACCCCCGCCTTCCCCCGTTTCGTCGTTTCTTCCTCCTGTTCCTTGGCTGCCGGGGAAGGCGCTCTTGCCAGAGCGGCCGGCATCAGCATGAGCCACCC
>JBAVVQ010000546.1:0-5108 GCA_049697375.1 Rhodomicrobium sp. | reverse complement strand
GCCCGGTAGACTGTTTCTACGAAGGTGAGACCATGCTCGTTATCAATCCTGACGAGTGCATCGACTGCGGCGTTTGCGAGCCGGAGTGCCCCGTGGACGCCATCAAGTCCGACACCGAGCCGGGCCTTGAGCAATGGCTTGAGCTCAATCGCGAATATTCGTCGCAATGGCCGAACATCACGGTGAAGAAGCTCACGCCGAGGATGCGAGCAAGTACGAGCAAGAAACCGGAAAGTTCGAGAAATACTTCTCCGCCAACCCCGGCTCTGGCGACTGAGACCTCCGCGCCCTGCCACCGTGGACTAGCGTTAGACGGCCGGCGAGATTTCCGCGCCATCTGCGGCCGTCAAGCTTTCGCGCGAGCTGGCCTCTTTCGCGTTGGCGGTGCGCGAGGAAGCCGGTGCGGGGAGTTTAAGAAAAGCCGCAGAGCTGTGTGATTGTTCACGGCGGAATTCTTCACTGAGTTCAGCCGGTATAGAGTAGTTTCCGAGTCTATGTGTGGAACCTGTCAATCGTATAAGCTGAACCATGGCGACCTACGCAAATGCTGCCGGTTCGCGCGATTATAAGCTCTACATCCCGGCTAACCGCACCGAGCGGGCTCCGCTCATCGTGATGCTCCATGGCTGCACCCAGTCCCCCGACGACTTCGCCGCGGGGACGCGGATGAATGCGCTCGCCGAGGAGCACGGCTTCCTCGTCGCCTATCCCGCGCAGCACCGCCTGGCGAACGGCAGGCAATGCTGGAACTGGTTCCAACCGGAGGATCAGCGCCGGGGTCATGGCGAGCCGTCGCTGATTGCGGGAATCACCCAGGAGGTGATGCGACAGCACCCGGTGGATCCAAGGCGGGTCTACATCGCAGGGCTTTCAGCAGGCGGCGCGGCGGCGGCCATCATGGGGGATGCCTATTTCGATCTCTACGCGGCCGTAGGGGTGCATTCGGGCTTGCCATCGGGTGCGGCGAGCGACCTGTCGTCAGCATTCGACGCCATGAGGGTGGGGGTGAAGGCTAACGAGCCGCCGGCACGGCTTATCCCGACGATCGTTTTTCACGGCGATAAGGATCCCATTGTCCATCCGCGTAATGGGGAAGCGGTGGCGGTGCGCGCGATGGGGCGCTCAAACGACTTGCAGCAAACAACGGAGCACGGCCAGGCCGCTGGGGGCCGTGCCTATGTCCGCATCACCTATACCGATCAAGAGGGACGGACGATGTGTGAACACTGGAGGATCCGCGGCGGGGGGCACGCATGGTCGGGCGGCAGCCGAATCGGCTCTTACACCGATCCGCACGGTCCCGACGCATCAAAAATGGTGCGGTTTTTCTTCGAGCACCGGACGAGTGATGGATCCTGCTGGTTAGGGATGGATCCGACGCGGGCCACGAAAGGTGCTCATATGGCAAGCAAGCCCCGGGCCAGGACACGCGTCGCCGAGAACGGCATCCGCTATGTGAAGATTTAAAGGGATCGATCCCGGGGAGATTGGACAATGCGTCCTGACAGATTCCTTCCTAGGCCTGTAGGCGTATGACTGCATCTTGTATTGGAGCGAATGAGTGGGCAACGTAAAATACGTTACGCTTTCCCGTACGCAGCGCGCGTGGTGGGATGACCTGTATCACCTTGATCCTCGCTCGACGGGAATCGACCGAGTTCAAGTTCTTGAAACGTCTTATGATCCTCAGCCGACCGGACTGTTGGATGGGCATGGAAATGAGCTATTCCGCGTGACCGAAAAGCGCCCAATAGGCTTTCGCGTCCTTAAAGAATACTAGGCGGTCAGCGAAGCTGCTGCAGCTTCACCGGCTCACGTTTAACCAAACATCTCTGCACAAAATCGCAGCTACTTCCGCGCGCCGTTATCGGATTGCCGATAGGCATGGAGTTTTGAATGCCCGACAAAGCGAAGTTTCGCCCGATCCAATTGAAAGACGGCTCTGCGTGGTATGTGCTCTATACCCTTGACAAAGGCCCCACCGAGCACCTCGAGGGCTTTTATACGGAAGAAGACGCCTTGGAATGGATCGCGCTTGAATCCACGTCGTGGCTCGCAAAGAAAAAGAGACGCGATACTAAAGGTCGGAGGAGCCAGCGCCCCTGCGGCATCCCCGCGTGCGAAGACATGTAGCGCAAACATTCATGCGCACGCGCACCCTGTGCGGCGTGCTCCTCGTGTGTATGGCCATCACCAGGCGCGGGCATGCCGGAGTCAAGAGTGCGCTTTTTCATTCACACGCACTTCCCTGCGCAGCGCATCTCTTGACGCTGGCTTCGCGGCCCCCCGCTACATGAGGAGCTCCGCTTGCTCGCCTCTTCTTTCTTCTTACCGAAATCATGCAGGCCATGCTTGTAAGAAGCTCATCGGCCTTCTTCTTCTGATCCTCCGTGAGAGCGGCATAGAGGTTTGCAAGAGCGGGCCTTATCTCTTTCAGCTTACTGATCATGCCTTCCATTGCTTCGATACGAGTATCGAGCCTCTCGACCGGTGTCCCTGAGTGCATGACCTGCATCATCGTTTGATGCATGGACTGCATGCTTTCGAGCATCTGCTTGAGCGCGGAGGCATAAGCATCCCACAGCTCTTTCTGGGTATCCGTGACACCGAGTTCCGCCTTGAGAAAAGCGATCCGTCCGGCAATGTGCGCGGTGCCGCCATAACCCATCATGGCGCAGCCGCGCATCATCCCCATCATGCCACGCCTTTGCATCATGCCGCCCATCTGCAGCTGCATTTCTGCGTCGGGCTGCATCATTTCCCTCATCATCTCGTCGTGCATTCCTTGGCCAGGCTGCATCATGCCGTCCCGTCCCTGCTGGGCATAGGTATGTGGCAAAGCTGCAAAGAGAGCCGTTAGAAGCAATGCCAACCGCAATAGAGTGATCAAGTTTTCTTTTTTCATGCAATTTCCTCGGGGCTCGTCAACCGTGACGCTACTAGCCGTTCTTATTCGGCAGGTAGGGGATTTTGGTTGGCGGGGATAGCGCAAGGCCCTGATCTTGCGTAGGAAATGGGTGTCAAAACCATCCTGCGCACGTCACAACTATTCAGCCATACCCGCCATGACCGACGATAGCTCTCTTGCCTTCTTCTTGCCACCGTCTCGCGCAAGAAAGTAGGCGCCGTCAAGGACGCGAGGCGCTCTGCGCTCGCGCTGCTGGGGCAGCGCGACCCTTGACTGCGCCCTGCCCGCGCCCCGGGTGACAGCCATACACATTAGGAACACAGTCACGCTGTGTTCAATGGCGAAACACCGACTTGCTGGCAGCGATCAACCGCTCAAGGGCCCGAATCTCATCGGCAAGGCGACCCTGAATGTCCTTGAGCCGGGCGGCCGTCGCGGCGTCACCGGTGTTGAAGAAGAGCGACTTCACCTCTGTCACGAGCATATCAGCGTCGCAGAGGAAGTCGCGCACCTTCGTTAGCTCCGAAGCGGTGAGGATATCCCGAGGTTGAACCTGAGTGAGCATCATGCGTCCTCCGTACTTGTGGGTCCTCCGATTGTGCAGTGCATTATAAATTTGTGCATCGCACAATAAATTGCAAGGGCGCTCTCCTCCCTTCGGTCGGACGTAGATGCGGGCGACAAAAAAGCTCTTGCTTATCACAGAACCTGGTAGACGGCCGGTGCTCGCGCGGAGCCTGCACACCAGACCGGCTGTTCTCCATCTCCGCGTACGATCGGGCGCGCGAGGCGTCGAGGAAGAGCGCGATCACTTCGAGGAGCCGGGGTTTGCGAGGATCAGCTCGCACCACGGCGAACGAGCCGTCCTCCAACGTGACGGTTGTAAATGGCTTACCGCTGCTACTCATAGCTACTTCCTTTTTTGGCAGCGAACGTCACGCCGGTCGACCGTGTGCCATAAAGCGAATTAAAAAAAATTTTTCAACGAAAGTAAATATATACCCCGTTCACGCCAGAACCCGAAAATCCTTCGGATTGATGACGCGGAAGTTGTCGGTGACGGCATCGCGCAGATCGGCCCAGTTCTGCGGGACTTTCTCGCGTAAGAAGGTGAGCACGGCCCCTGCGAACTCGCGCGAGGTGGCATAGCATTTGTTGTGGGTCACGTGCTTATGCATGGCGCCCCAGAGCCGCTCGATGGGGTTGAGGTGCGGGCAATAGGCCGGGATGAAGTGCAGCCGGATCCGGCGGCCCGGCTGGGCCAGCCAGTCTTGCACAAGCTTGGCGTGATGGTAGCGGGCATTGTCCAGAAAGACGTGGATTACCGCCAGCATCGGATAGAGCGCTTCGAGCGATTCCAGCAGCTTGATCGTCGAGGCGGCATCGATAGTTTCAGCCTCGATCATCCTGGTTTGGCCGGTTTCCAAATTGACAGCGCCGTGGATATTGAGACGCTGGCGCCCGCTCGTTTGTTCGATGGCCAAATGGTCTTCCTTGGGCGCCCAGCAGCCAACCGGTCGCGCGGCATAGGTTGGGTGCACCGCATCCACGAACAGCACCGCTTCGTCTGGGCCGAGCGCGTTCTGAAGCTTCTCGTAATCGGCAATGAAGGCTTGCTGTTTTTCCGCATCCAAGCTGCGGCCGATGACCTCCGGCTTGTGGTATTCCAGTCCTAGCCGGTGCAGAAGCGCAATCAGTCCCGCTCGGCTCTCGTAGACGATGCCAAACTCACGCTCGATAAAGGCGCCGATGTCACGCGTTGTGCGGGGCAAAGTTTGGGCGACGTAAGCCTTCAGCGCCTCCTCCTGCACCAAAGAAAGACGGCTCGAACTGCCTCCAGCATCGAATTGTTCAAGGCCAGCAATGCCGCGTTCGTCATAAAGCTTCCGCCAGCTTCTGACCGTGTCGTCATCGAGATAGAGAACCTTGGCCACCCGCTCGCAGCTCAAGCCGTCATCCAAAAGCAGGATGGCGTTCGCACGGCGGCCAAGCCGATGCTCGGCCAGGCCGTCGCGCACCAGCGAAACCAACTCCTTCCGTTCAGCAGCGCTCAGAAACCCGCAGCGAATCATGCCGCGTACTGAGATCCCGTTCGCCCACCATCGCAAGCACTTTCTTTCGGATTCTCAATGAGTCGGGTATAGCAGAGCTTCCGCGAGAGCGGCTACACTTCTGCACCTATTTCCCGGGAGGAATCAAT
>JBAVVQ010000545.1:0-2703 GCA_049697375.1 Rhodomicrobium sp. | reverse complement strand
GAAACCCTCCCAGAACCTGGACATGGCCACTGGCGCGCTCAAGCGAGTCAGGCGTCACAGTTTCTTGCGGTTCAAATCCGTGCCGAAGCTCTTTGTGAAGCATGTTGTCATCGCGCGCGAGCAAGTTCCGCAAGATAGCAAAGAGCGGAACCCGCAAGCGGCGCCTCATAAGCCACCTGTTTCCATTGAGTAATACACATTTGAGTGTTTCCTCGACCCCCTGATCCGCTTTGCATCATCATTCGTCATCAAGCGAGCATAAGCGCGCAAGTGCGGTATCTCAGCAAGGATGCGGCCGGACAAAGGCGTTCGAGCACGAGCCCGGACTTGCTTCGCTTTCCCGATGGATTGCGCATTGCCCAACCGCTCGGGCCTCAGCCTGTCATGGCTTGCGATCATCCTCGTTCCCCGCGTTCGCTCGATGGCGAGCGGAGAAACCAAATCTGTCTGTCGATGGCGCTCGCGAGCCTGGCGAACAAGGCGGCCGTCGTCTCATCGCAAAACGCGGCGGCTCTTTCCCCGGCCTGCCTCGCGGAATGCCGCAACTTGGCGAGGGCGCGCTCAATGGCCGAGATGTAATCCTCGTCACCGGCGGCAGCGGGCGGATAGGGATCGAGGAAAGAGCGTACTTGCACCCTTTGTGGAGTAGCTTGCGCTACGGCGCTGAGCGCTCGAAGCCGCTCTGCGATGAGGTTGCAGAACTGTTCGATCTCGCTTGCCTTCGTGCCCAACTCCCGCGTTTCGGCAAGGCGCGGATCCTCCATATTCCAAAGCGCGCTCCTTAGCCGGAGTTGAAGATCGATCGCGGATGCGAGGTGCCTGTCGAGAAGGTCTATACTGGGCTTCTCATTGTTTTCAAAGGCAGTTACGTTTTGCGTGGCTCGCATGATGGGCCTCCAAATCTACCATCTACGGTGAAGCCAGCTCGAATATTCGGGCTGCGCCGCGAGATAGTCCGACGCCCCCCTGTAAGGCATCGAGGATGATTTTAGCGGATAGGCGGGGGCACGGCCGTGGTCTTTCGGGGTCCTGAAGCGCACATCGATCGAAAGCGGCTGACCGTTGTGCTCCTTGCCAATTTTATCCAGGTCTTCCGAGACATCCGCGAGCGTCGCTCCGCGGGGAATGCGGAAAGACACGGCCCCGTCCTCGAACGCGATCAACACGCTGGTCGCAATAAGGCGTTCCTTCGAGGTATTACGCATAATGACCTCACATCGTTAGATTAACTCAAATCTTAACAATAAATCATACGAAGCTGTAGAATCGGAAAATACTCACAGCGTGACCTTCGCAGATCAGATGGGCAAAACGCCGTGCAGATGGTCTAAAATCTTATCGCTTGGAATTTTGGTCAAATCCTTCGCCAATTCGCCGGCCAACGCATCTTTGAGCGTATGGTCCAGATGCTGGCGAAAATCGCTGAGGATTTCGGGAGGCGCCACGAGAACCCAGCGATCGAAGTCTTTCAGGGAGAGCTTTTCTTTTAGAAAGGCGATCAGTGTTCGCACGAATTCGTCTTTTTGCTGGGCGTGTGCATCGTTGCGCTCCACGGAGGAACGAGAGACGCTTACCGATTCATGGGTTCGACCCGGCCGTTCGGTGTAAATCTCCCGGTTTGGAGGCGTCGCGTGCCGAAAATCACTGCCCGGAACAAAACTCAACCCCTTATCGGCCCCTTCATTGAGAAGGATATGGGCGCGGGCCCCATCAGCGATCACGATCCAAGTGCGGGTTGGTTTCATGGCGTCCTCCAGACTTTTACAGAATAATCCGTGCAGAGGCTTTTCGGATTTGATCGTTATCAAGCGCCGCTGGCCGCGAGGATTAACGGAAATTATATTAAAAAAGTTGGTCGCGCTTTTTTGTACGGGCCGATGTGGAACTGCCGCGTCCAACGAAGCAGTGCCGGTCATGGGATATGGCGAGCAGTCTTTGGGTCAAAACGAAAAGCTCATCTACGAAGCACACTTCCATGGTTCGTATTATTCCGCAGCCTGGTTCGCTTTGATCTTTCTTATCGTGCTTGCAGCTGGGGCTTTGATATTCGCCACAGGCACGCAACAGTGGGTTTTGCTAGGCATCAGCGCCGCTGGTCTTGCCTTCGTGCTGTACCAGATGATACCGATCTGGACGACGGAGATCGCCGTCACCAATAACCGGCTGGTGGTTAAGCGAGGCTGGCTTACGCGCTCCACCTCTGAACTTCAGCTGAAGTCCATCGAGCAGGTGAATTTTCATCAAGGACTTCTCGGACGGTTGTTCGATTTTGGCAGGATCGATATCCATGGCACGGGCGTGGACGACCTAAGACTTTCCGAACATCGGCAGCCCCACCGACCTTGTCAAAGCGATCGAGAAACGCATCCATTCCTTTGAAACAGCCGCAGCCG
Organism: Rhodomicrobium sp.; assembly: GCA_049697375.1. Lineage (GTDB taxonomy): Bacteria > Pseudomonadota > Alphaproteobacteria > Rhizobiales > Rhodomicrobiaceae > Rhodomicrobium. The sequence continues at coordinate 310 of JBAVVQ010000545.1, read as the reverse complement.
CCGTTTGCGGACAGGCCCGCTGCATGATTGCGGTTGCAGGTCGGAGGCGGCGGGCAGCCGCAACCGCCTCCGCGCCATATACCGGTGAGCGAGCGCGACGGGTTCCCTGTAGCGTCCGCCCCTTGAAGCCTGTGCTACCCCGACAGTTGCAGGCACGCGGCCATAAGGTGAGGCTTATGCCGCTCGCCGAAGTTGCCCGCGAATGACGGCGGTGCCTGCCGTATCGACGCCGTGAACCTGAAACACCGACTTCGCGATATCGAGACCGATTGTAGTGACCGTCTCCAAGTGGCTCCCTCCGAATCGTGGC
>JBAVVQ010000544.1:0-8521 GCA_049697375.1 Rhodomicrobium sp. | reverse complement strand
CTCCGCAGCAATGTCGGGGAAGGGGCGGCTGATTTTTGCCATGGACGCCACCATGAGCCGCCAGCCAACCTGGGACATGGCCTTGCAAGTTCAGGCCGAGATGTTCAACGCGGTGAAGGCGGTCGGCGGCCTCGACGTGAAGCTCGTCTTCTTCCGGGGTTTCGACGAATGCAAGTCGAGCCGCTGGGTGAGCGACGCAACCGCGCTCGCCCGTCTCATGACCGCGGTTGAATGCCGGGGCGGCTTCACACAAATCCGCAAAGTCTTGAAGCATGCGCTTGGCGAGGCCGCGAACGGAAAGGTGAGCGCGCTCGTCTATGTGGGCGACGCCATGGAAGAGAATGTGGACGAGCTTGCCAATCTGGCCGGCCAACTCGGCCTTCGCTCCGTTCCTGTCTTTCTCTTTCAGGAAGGCTATGATGGCCGGGCGCAGAGCGCCTTCGCCGAGATCGCGCGGCTAACGCGTGGCGCGACATGCCGCTTCGGGCCAGGATCGGCGGCGCAGTTGCGCGAGCTTCTCGAAGCCGTCGCCGTCTACGCGGCCGGTGGACGCAAGGCGCTTGCGGACTATGCAAAAGGTCGCGCCGGTCCTACTTTGCTGCTCGAACAGATGTCGAAGCCATGATGGCTTTTTCGCGCGCGGAGTCCGGCAATTCTACCGCTTTTTGCATCACTTCTAATCCTGGGCGTCATCTTCTATCTTCTCGGATGGATGACGAAAGCCGAGGTGGGGAAGATTGCGGCCTGGATCCGCAAAAGTAGCGCGATCCTGCTCGCCGGAGGCGTCACTTTCATCTTTACCCGCAATCCTGGCCTCGCGATTCTGGCGGGGATGATCGCCTACTCCGTTATGGCGCGCACTGGGTGGTATCCCGGCAAGGGGCGAGGCGCTTCTACGGCGAACTCGGCGGTACGCACACCTTATGTCGAAATGTGGCTCGACCATGCGACAGGGGCGATGTCCGGCCGAGTGCTGCGGGGGCGTTTTGCGGGGCGAGCCTTGTCCGATTTCACGAATGCTGAACGCATGGATTTTCTTGCCGAATTGCACTCGAACGATACACAAGGCGCGCAGCTCTTTGAAGTCTATCTCGATCGTGATTTCCCGGATTGGAAAGCCAGCGAAACGGACAGTGGTTCGCGCGGGTACGGTCAAGTCATGACTTTGCAGCAAGCGTATCGAGTTCTTGAGCTCAAGCCCGGCGCAACTCGCGATGACGTCATCGCCGCCCATAGAAACTTGATAGCTCGAAACCATCCGGATCAGGGCGGCTCGACCTATCTCGCCTCTCAGGTCAACGAGGCGAAGGATGTGCTTCTGAAGCACATCAAGGCTTAAAACCCGAAAAAGCCGCCATAATTGTAGACGAACCTGCTTCTCCGCCGGGCGCTTGCATAGGAACGCCTGCTTCGTCTGTGTGTATCGATGCGGCTCGAGCGGGCTGAAATGCGCACCGTCAAAGCGCCGTTATCCCCCGAGGGCAAGCTCCGCGCGATCTGAGCATATCTCGCGCGTAACGCTGCCCATGGCGGCAGGTATCCTTCGCTCAAGAGGCCTTCCTCTGGCGCGTGAACGAGCGTCGCGGGAATTCTGCCGTTGATCAGATCCTGGGCGGCTTGCAAATTTAGGGGCGCCCCCTGGGGCGTAACATTGCCTTGGAATTCCGGCTTCGCTGCTCGCAAAGCCGTCAGAAGTTGCTGCGAAGGCTTCGTTCGGCCCGAGCCCGAGAACTTACGCAAGGCATCGCGGACACCTTCTGTCCATCCTGCCGTGATTGGACCGCCATAATAGCCGATCCTCGCCAATTCCTGCTGAATCGCCACGATCAAGTCAGCTTCACTTGTGGGAAGTGAGGGCGTTGCGGAGTTTGCTTGAGCAATAGCCCCCTTCTCTGCGTTTGAAGCCGTAGCTATTGCGGTTGAGGCGGCCGGGGTCCGGTTAACGTTCTTTGCACGGTTGTCGGATGTATCCAATATCAACCGGAAATGAAGAGGTTCCCTAAAATAAGCGGCCAAACGAGGAAGTCCGAACAGTACAGCGACGGTACAGATGATAAGGATCAAAGGACGCACCGCGTTGCGTCCTATTAATAAGCTGTTGACCCATAGTGGACATCGCAACGCAGTACAATCCTTAAGATTTTCTTAACGTCCCGGACATCTCATCAATATCAAGCTTGGGGATGATAGCCCAGGCACTACATTTTGTGGAGAGAATTTAATGCTCGCGAAAATTGCTGCGAATCAATAACTTTAACGCGGGGGCGTGTGTAAGCGCTTGAATCGTGTGAGAAAAGGACTGCGAACCAGCGGCGGATCGTGGTCCGGGGATTGATTCCCAATCGCGCAAGACAAGCATATGTGATCTGCGTTTTAGCCGGGTGCAGTCGACACGCCTCTGAAAGGGCGTGATCCCGTGCTCGCATCCGCGATTCGTCTCGCCCCCGCGGACTGGCGCCGCCAGCGAAGCGGCGCCCTATTTTGGGGGCATTGAATGAGACACGTACTAGGTATCGCAGGCGTTACCGCGGCAGCGGTCCTTCTTCTCGTATCTGCTGCGATGAACTGGCGGTTCGGATACACACTCGGCAAGTCCGAGTTCGAATCGCAGCTTTATGGCGGCGCAAGCGCGGCGGCGGATTGCTTCAAGGCTCTCCTGCCGTTCTTCATCTTCGCAGCGCTCAGGAACAGAAGCTACAGCCAGGCGCTCGGGGGGGCGCTCCTGTTTGCTGTCTGTTTCTCTTACTCGCTCACTTCCTCGCTCGGCTTTGCAGCGCTCAACAGAGCCGATATTACCGGTTTGCGGGTGCTGAAGGTTGAAACGCACGCCGATCTCCGCGCGGATCTGGAGCGTTCGCGCGAGGAGCTGAAATCCCTGCCGGCTCGCAGGCCTGTTGGAACGGTGGCCGGGGAGATCGAGGCGTTCAAGCAGAACGGACGCTGGCTCTCAAGCGCAGGATGCGCCGAAGCCACGGCCGTGAAAAGCATGAGCTACTGCGAGGGGTTCTTCAAGCTCAAGGCCGAGCTTGCCATCGCGGAGCAGTCTGACAAGCTCGAAGGGAAGATTTCCCAGCTTACCAACCGGGTGAGTGAACTCGATTCTGCTGCGGCGGCGAAGGCGACCGATCCTCAAAGCCAAATGCTGGCCAGCCTGACCGGGCGCTCGACCGAAGAAATTCAGCTGGGCCTCACCTTGCTGATCGCGCTTCTTGTGGAACTCGGCGCCAGCCTTGGCTTTTACACCGCGTTCTCTTATTGGCGCATCTTCGACGTTAAGGGCCTTCCGGCGCCCGAACCGATCCGTGTTCCTGTGCCTGCGTTCGCGCCGATTCCGGTGCTCCAGGCGCTGCCCAACTGCGTTGATCCGGAGTTGCGGGCAGCGCAGGTCAAAACCGATGTGGAACTCTATTTCGAGGAGCGCGTCGGCCGAGAGAACGGCTCAAGCGTTACGGCGCTCGCCCTTTACGACGATTATTGCCAATGGTGCGAGGTCAAGGGCAGGCAGCCTCTTGGCTTGCCGATCTTCACGCGGCGCTTCAGTGATCTCGGCGTGCAGAAGGCAAAGGTCGCTGGCCGAATCCGCTATATGGATGTCCGGCTTCTCTTCAGCACGGCCGAGGATGGACTGCCGGAGCTTTCCGCTGTGTGCTAGACTGACATTCCGCTCCTTTCACGCCTTATCAAACCCCGCCACGGTTCGGCGGGGTTTCTTTTTATGACAACGAAAGCCGCAGTTCGACACCGCCCATATAAAATGATCCAGCAACGTGCTTAACGCCGTGGCTGGCTAAATCGTCGTCGCAGGCACACTCTGCTACGCCAGCGGCGCGATATAATAGGCAATCGCGGCGATAAGCGCGGAGGCCGGAAGCGTAAAAATCCAGGCAATCACGATGCTGCCGGCAACATTCCAGCGAACGGCAGAAACGCGCCGGGCGGCCCCGACACCGGCTATGGCGCCGGCAATCGTATGCGTCGTTGAGACAGGTATGCCGAGGAACGTCGCCAGAAACAGCGTTATCGCGCCGCCTGTCTCAGCGCAGGAGCCCTGCATGGGATTCAAATTCGTGATCCTGTCTCCCATGGTCTTAACGATGCGCCAGCCTCCCGCAAGGGTGCCCGCAGCCATTGCCGCATTGCAAGCGATAATGACCCAGGTCGGGATGTAAAAGGACGAGCCGAGCGCCCCCTGGGAGTACAGAAGCACGGCGATGATGCCCATGGTCTTTTGCGCATCGTTTCCGCCATGGCCCAAGGAATAGAGCGCTGCGGACACGAATTGCAGCCGGCGAAACAGGAGCTGAACCGCGCGCGGAGTATATTTGGCGAAGACCCAGGAAAAGGCCAGCACCAGGAGAAGCGCCAAGACAAAGCCCAGGAGAGGCGAGCATACGATGGCGGCTATCGTAAGCAGCGTGCCCTTCCAGACAATGGCGCTAATGCCTGCCTTGGCGACTCCCGCACCGAGCAGACCGCCAATCAGGGCATGCGAGCTGCTTGAGGGGATCGCGGCGAGCCAGGTATGATGTTCCAGACGATCGCCCCGCTCAACGCGCCGAAGATGAGCCGGAGATCGACGATGCCCGGCGCTATGATGCCGGTTCCGAGCGTCTGAGCGACATGAAGGCCGAAGACCGCGAAGGCGATGAAGTTAAAGAACGCGGCCCAAAACACGGCAAGCCTGGGCGGCATCACACGGGTGGATACCATTGTCGCTATGGAATTCGCAGCGTCGTGTAATCCATTCAAAAAATCAAAAATAAGGGCGAAAGCAATAAGGCCGATCAATGCGGCGCTCGGACTAGCCTCCATAACGAAGCATCCCCCTACGACTGCTCCACTACAATGCCTTGAGTCTCGTTTCCGACGTCGTCGAAATTATCGATCACCTCGTTGAGATGCGTATAGACTTCATTGCCCTGGATGAAGGCCATCGCCTCGCCATCGCGGCACTTGTGGAACAGCTCTCTGCGGCCGCGCGCGTAGACCTCGTCGCCCTTTTCCTCAAGCCGGGACAATTGAATGCAGGCATTCGACAGCTTTGTCGCGTTGGCGTGGACTTCCGAGAGAAGCGGAACCGTTCTGCGCACGAGCTGCGCCGCTTCGATGATCAGGCTTCCAAGCTCCCTCATTTCTGGCGCGAACGATGTCAGGTCGAAAGCGACGATCGCCTGCGCCGACTTGTTCATCTGATCGATGGTATCGTCCATCCGGCTGATGAGATTGCGGATGTCGCTCCTGTCGAAGGGCGTGATAAAGCTCGCGCGAATACCGAGCAGCACATTGCGGGTTACGATGTCCGCCTCCTGCTCTAGTTCGCCAATGGAATGGCAATGACCGGAGACGTCCACCCCGTCGTTCAGCATCTCAGCTAATATGATGGCCGCCCGTTCGGTGAGCTCGGCGTGCTTTTCAAACAGCGGGAAGAACATGCGCTGCTGCGGCATAAGCCGCTGAAACCATTGAAGCATCTCGCGTCGCTATTCAATAAACCCTGACCGTGGCTGCACCATGGCCTGTTTCGTGGAGAAAGACAAGGAAGCTGCTATGCAAATGAAAAGCCGCCTTGCGAGACAGATTCACTCAATGAGCCTCGTCTTTCGCAATACGCCTTTTTCTTCCAGGATGGGATAGGCCACCGAAGCAAAATGCGCCGTGATCCGCTTCAGATCGCGCGCGATGTCGATATGAAGGCTGCTTGTTTCGAGGCTTTCCGGGCGCTGCTCCCTCAGCCGCCGCAGATGGTTCGCCGTCATGTCCCTCTCCAGATCGCGCATCTGGACCTTCTCATCGAGAAGGAGCCTCGCGTTTTTCTCGTCGCCGTTCATGAAGACGCCCACGGCAAGCTTTAAATCCCGGAGCACCCGGTCGATCATGCCGCAATTTCGGCTTGGCCTTCGGCGGAGAAAGCAAGCCGGTATTTGATCTTCTTCGCAACGATGTCCCGGAGGCTTTTGTCAGCAATGTCGCCCGCATGTTCGAGGTTAATGACGAAGTCGAGGATGTCCCAGCAGCGCCGCCGGTCGTCCTCATCGAGATCCTCCTGATTGCTGATCTCGACCAGATAAAGTTTGATCGAGTTGTGGAGGCGATCGACAGTCGAGTCGAGACGGGCGACGTCCCGCAGAAGCCGGCGATCATTGGTCTCCAGCGCTTTGCGAAGCGTCGACAGCATAAGTGCAATCGTATTGGCCATGCGAAGCGTCTCGCGCGATGCGTCGGCGAGTGCGACGCCGGGCAGCGCCGCTGCAGCCGAAAGCGAGATATAGCGCGGCTCGGCATCGCTTCGGCTTGGAAGGGCAGGGGCGAGCTTGGCGCTCAGCCTTGCCAGAGGGCCAAGCAGAGGCAAGATGGCGAGGGCGAGACCAAGATTGAAAAGGGTATGGAAGGCCGCAACCGCTGCCCCTCCATTGAGGATGGCGGTCGAAAGCCAGGCTGCGATATTCGGGAGAAACGGCAACGCAACGATGCAGCCGATGGATCGGACGGCAAGGTTGCCGATGGCAAGCTGTTTGGCGCCCGGATCAGCGCCTGCTGCGACAAGCTGGGGAAAGGTGTTGCCAAGATTGGCGCCGAGCACGAGCGCCAGCGCCGCGTTGAGGGAAATGACGCCGGGCGTTAGCGACATGACAAGAAGAACGGTGGCCACGCTCGAATGAGCGGCCCAGGTAAGAAGCGCAGCGGCGGCAAGGTCGAAGACCGGATCGCGGGTGAGGAGGGAGAGAACCTCTCGCAGAGCATCGGAGTGCTCCACGGAAGAGAGGCTGTCCGTCATGAGCCTCAGCGCGAGCAGGATCAGGCCAAGGCCGATGAAAACCCGGCCGAAGTCGCGAAACTTCGTCCGGCCCGCGCGCCTGAACATGATGACGCCTACGAGGATCAGGATTGGGATAACGGCCGAAATATCGAAGGCCAAAAGCTGGACGATCAGCGTGGTGCCGACATTCGCCCCCAATATGGCCGCCAAGGCCATGGGAAGGGCGACGAAACCACGATCGAGAAAGCCCGCGAGCATCAAGGCGGTCGCGGTGCTGCTTTGCAAGAGCGCCGTTACGGCGAGCCCGGAGGCGAACGCCCTTATCCTGTCGCCCATCGCGAGCCGCAGCACCTGGCGGAGCCTGCCTCCAAAGCCGCGCAGCATGCCCGTCTGCACCATGTGCAGTCCCCAAAGGAGGAGAGCGGCGTAGCCCGCAAGTTCTAGGAAAACCCGTGTTACGATCACCTCATCAGCCCTCCTTCAATCAGCGAATGCTGGAAAAGCCTTGAATTTAATTTTGGGGCCGCCATGTCGACACCCCTTTCATAGGAAATGGTTCTCTTGGAGCAAAATTGCCGTATTATTTATGATCTAAGGAACTATCGTTTTTGATTGGGGAGAAGAACAACAAGGAGCTCTCGATGAACGCTCGGAGGCAAGTAGCGGCCTTGCCGCTCCGTCTCGCCAAGAATGGCGCTATCGAAATCCTGCTTGTTACATCGCGGGACACAGGCCGCTGGATCATCCCGAAAGGCTGGACGTCCAAGCGGATCAAGGACTGCAAGGCCGCAGCCCGAGAGGCGAGGGAGGAAGCCGGCGTTAAAGGCAAAATTCTCCGCGAAGCAATCGGCACCTATCGCTATATCAAGCGGGAACTTGGCAACGGAGCTCTCATCGAGGTCAGGGTCTTTCTCCTCAAGGTCAGCAAGCGCTGCAAACGCTGGCCTGAAAAACGCGAGCGGCGGCGAGCCTGGTTCGATATCGAAGACGCGGCGAGCCGAGTCAGCGACCCCGAGCTCTCCATCCTCATCGCGCTGCTTCAGGAGAAGAATGGCGATGGCGGCCGCTTCCCTTGCATGACCTGAAGGCAGCCTCCAAGGGTGAGCGCCAAGCTTGCGGTCGTCATACCCTTGGGGATCACGCAAACCCTTGCGTGGGCTTCGAGCTATTATCTGCTCGCTATCCTGGCGGAGCCCATCGCGCACGATATGCGAATGCCATCGACGGCGGTGTTCGCCGCCTTTTCCGCAGCGCTCTTGATTTCGGCGGTCATCGGCCCGCATGTCGGCAGGACCATCGACAGATTCGGCGGCCGCCTCATTCTGATGTTTTCGAATGTCTGCTTCGCTCTTGGCCTTGCGCTTCTCGCGGCGGCGCAGTCGTGGCCGCTTTTATGTCTGGCGTGGCTCTTCATCGGAATCGGCATGGGCACGGGCCTCTACGATGCGGCTTTCGCGGCGCTCGCCCGCCTTTATGGGGTCGCTGCACGGTCTCCGATTACCTCCATCACCCTGATGGCCGGCTTCGCAAGCACGGTCGGATGGCCGCTGACGGCCTGGGGCTTGGATAATCTGGGCTGGCGCGAAACCTGCCTTGGCTGGGCGCTCGCCCATCTCCTCATTGGCATTCCGCTCAACGCGCGCCTGCCCAACGCAGAAGGCTTGCCTTCCGTTGATGACAGGCCCGAAGCGCCGGTATTGGCCCTCGATCGCACCATGTGGCTGCTTGCTTTCGCTTTTGCGGCAGTCTGGTCGATCTCCACTG
>JBAVVQ010000543.1:0-7393 GCA_049697375.1 Rhodomicrobium sp. | reverse complement strand
GGCCGAAACCGATCCGCACGAGGGAAATCGCGTTCATCGCCTCGACGCCAGCCTTCTCATACAAATGGGGGACGCTCAGGAGCGCCACCCCGCGAAGCGCCAGGAACCAGCCGAAGAGGGAAATCAGGATCGCGGCCGCGCTCGACCAATATTGATGGTTCGCGATGATGAACAGCCCCGCAAAGACGAGGAGCCCGCCCGTGATCCACACCAGCGCCGCGTTTTCGAAAAATGCTGATAGCTGCACGCCCATGTCCGGCGCGCGCGCCGCGATGATGCCGGGAACGATGACGAGGAAGGGGCCGATGACGCGCGCGAAAGCGCAAGTGCGCGCTTCGGACTCTGGCGTGGCGGGCATGGCGTCGCTCCTTTGGCGGCGGTTAATGGTCCGGCAGCGAAATATACTCGATGTTGAAAACCCGGTCGCCTGACGGCAGGCCGGGCGGCGGGGCTGGCATCCGCGCCTGCTTCACGGCTAACAGCGCGCCCTCGTCGAGCCAGTTGTCGCCGCTGCTCTTTATAAGTCTCAAGCCCTGGACCTGGCCGCCATCCGAAACAGCGAAGGTCACGACGGCGCTGCCCCACTTGCCGTTCCCCATGGGCTTGGTGGCGGCGAGCGCCCAGATCACCTTGCGCTCCCACTCATCGGATTTCCCCTGGTGCGTCGCGCCCGGCCGGAAGAAATTCACGTTGCCGGACTGTCGCGACGCCTGCCGGGCCTGATCGCGCCGCTCTTCGGCCGCCTTGACAGACTGCTTGAGCTGGAAGCTGAACTGCTCGGACATTTTCGTAATGTAGCCCGCGGGATCGAAGGGCAGGCTTTTGTTGTCCGGCGCATCTGGCTGCGTCGGCGATGAGGCGGCGCTCGCTTCCTTCACGGGAGGCTTCGGCGTCGGCTCGGGCGCCGCTTCAGGTTCCGGCGGAGGCGCCGGCGTCTCGGCCGGCGCAGGCGAAGGAGGCGCTTCCTGGCGGAAGGGGTCGGAGCTGAGGCGCTTGAGGTCAGCCTCGCTGATAACGGAGACGTTCAGGTGCTCGGGCGCGCCGTCCTCCATGCCCAGCTCGCGCGCGGGTTCGGAAAGACCGGGAGCGAGCCGCAGCACAAACGGCGCCAGGACCGCAAGGTGCAGAAGAAACGCGATGGCGATGGCGACGTAGAGCGCGCGCTTAGACCAGGGGTTGGCGATGATCGCCCTTGTGTCCGCGACAAGCGCATAGCCTGCGGGCGTGGCCCCGGCGGGCGCGGCCGCGCTGGCGAAAAGGGCGAAGTTGGGCGGTGGCGCCTTCTTCGGAGCTGAGCGATCCGCGACCAACGCGAAATCAGCCCGCGCGGCCGCCGGAAATGGTCTGGCGGCGCCGTAGGCGGCTTCGGAAATTGGCGCGCGAAGGCTGTAAGGGTTTCTCGTCAAATGCTCTTTGCCCCGCGAAAATGTATCTGCTTCGCGGCAGGGGTGAATACCTAATCCGTGAATTCATCGACAGGATGACGTTATGGATCAATCTTGGCGCGGATGAGGAAGGCGAGGGGCGCGGCGATCAGCGTTCCATTGTCTGCGATTGCGTCTGGCTCGGTGCCTCCGGCGTCTGGACATAGCCAAAGAAAGCCTTCCCCAGCTCATTCGTCAGGTTGACGATGCTCAGCTGGACCCAATCGTTGAACTTATGGAGGTTTTCAAGCAGACGCTCATCCTTACTGGCCGCTTCGAGCCCCTCCATCATTAGCTCCGCCTGTTCCGCGGCTCCAGCGGCGTTCTTCAGCCCGCAGTTACGCCGCAGGAACTCGATCATCGCCTGGATTTCTCCGAGGCAGAAAGCAAGGGAACGCGGCAGACGCGGATCGAAAATCAGGAAATGGGCAACCTCACTCGGGTCGATGTGATGCGGGAAAACACGCCGGTAGGCGTGGTACGCAGACGCCGCGCGCAAAAGGATCGTCCAGAAGGTGAAGTCGTAGCGCCCCTCATCGCGCGCCACGCCCGTCGCCTGCTTCGCGAAACGCACATCCAGAAGGCGGCTTGTCTGGTCGGCTCGTTCGAGATAGAGCCCAAGCCGGAAAAAAGGCCAGGTCTCATCGTGATAAAGGGTGTTCTCGGCCACGCCGATTTGCGCATAGCAGCCGCGTTTGATGGCATCGCAAGTGCGCGACAGGCGAACCTCGGAGAAGTCATTCGGGCCGAACGCGAACAGGCGGTTATAAAAGTCGTTCAGCTGATACCACATGCCCGTCGACAGCATCGGGCGCAGTGCCCGGGCGTTTTCGCGCGCGCATCGTATTGACGCCAGAACCGAGCTTGGATTGTCGTTATAGGCCATGTAATAGCGAATGACATTTTCCGCGCTCGGCTCGGAAAAGGCTTTCGCGAACCCCTTCTCATCGGAATAAAGCGCGACGATCCACGCCCAGGAATTGTCGCTCCTCCCGCGCTGGAATGAGGTTTGCGTTTCTATGACCCGGGAAAGGCTTTCAGCGCGCTCGAAATAGCGCGCCATCCAGAAGACGCTTTCGGCGTATCGTGAGAGGAGACTGCTCAAGCGCCATTTTCCTTCAGAACCCAGGTATCCTTCGTTCCACCGCCCTGGCTCGAATTCACCACGATGGAGCCCCTGCGAAGGGCGACGCGCGTGAGGCCGCCCGGCAGGAGCCAGGTCTCCTCGCCTGTCACCGCGAACGGCCGGAGATCGACGTGGCGCGCCTCAACCCCGTCATCGCAAAGCGTCGGACAAACCGAAAGCTCGATCATCGGCTGGCTTATATAGTTGGATGGATTCGCCTTCAACTGATCCCGGCAGACATCGAGTTCGGCCTTCGTCGCTTTCGGTCCCACGCAGATGCCGTAGCCGCCGGACTCCCCAACAGGCTTCACAACAAGCTCGTCGAGATGACTGAGCGTGTAGGCCAGAGCATCTGCCTCCCGGCAAATATGGGTCTGGACGTTGGGCAGGATTGGATCTTCGTCGAGATAGTATTTGATGATGCGCGGAACATAGGCATAAACCGCTTTGTCGTCGGCGACACCCGTGCCGACAGCGTTTGCGAGCGTAAGGTTTCCATTGCGGACAGCGCGCATCAAGCCTTTGACGCCAAGCACGCTTTCGGGCTTGAAGGCTTCCGGGTCGAGGAAATCGTCGTTAATGCGGCGGTAGATGACGTGGACAGGCTTCGGACCTGACACGGTTTTCATGAACACTTTGTCGTCTTCTACGAACAGGTCGCGTCCTTCGACAAGCGGAATGCCAACTTCGCGAGCAAGGAAAACATGCTCGAAATAGGCCGAGTTGAATACGCCGGGCGAGAGCAGCACGACCTGAGGATTGGAGATGCCGGGCGGGGCGACCTCGAGAAGCTTGTTCCCGAGCTGCGTGCCGTACTCGGAAACACTCTCGATTGCGATGCCATGCATGAGATCGGGGAAGGCCCGCTGCATCAGATGCCGGTTCTCGACGACATAAGACACGCCGGAAGGGGTCCGCCCATTGTCTTCCAGCACGAAGAAATCGCCACGTGGATCACGGATGATGTCGCTTCCGCCGATGTGAATATAGGTGCCGCAAGGGGGGTCGTAGCCGACCATTTCCGGGCGGTAGCATGCGTTACCTAGCACGAGATCGGACGGCACAACACCGTTCTTGAGGATCTTGCGGTCGTGATAGATGTCCCAAAGAAAGAGATTCAGCGCCTTGATGCGCTGCTTGACGCCGCGATCGATAGTACGCCAATCGGCGGCTGTGATCACGCGCGGGATCACATCGAACGGCAATATGCGGTCGATCGCGGTTCGGTCGCTATAGACCGTGAAAGTAATACCGAGGGTATACAGCTCCCGTTCCGCATCTTCAGACCGCTCGCGGAGCTGTTGAAGCTCGAGTTGCTGAAGGCGATGCCAAAGAGCCGTCAGATGGCGGTTACGGTTTTCGACTGTACCTATCAGCTCGCAATACCTGGACCCTGAGCTGTAATTGTCGAGCGGAGCGACCGTAGACGGATTTTTCAACGCTGTGATCGTCCCCATGCAGCCCCCTGCAGTGCATCAGCCCTTCATAGCCTGGACCGGATGATAGAGTTTTGGTGTCAGTACAACGTAAAGACTAGCATAGCAACGCACTAGGCCGGAACATAATTTTCCGCCGAAATATTCAGCAAAATGCCTTCGATTTTGCCCATTTTTTCAGCATAGCTACAGATAATCTTGCCGGTGAATGTTCACGGCCCTTGCACAAAAGGTTCAAGCCCCGAAAGCCGCAAACGCGGCTCGATTGCAGGACTCTCTCGTGGCGGGAACGGCGCAACTGCTTTCGCAATGGCTTTAATATGATCCGGGGTCGTACCGCAACATCCGCCAACAATATTTATCAGGCCGTCGGCCGCCCAGGACCGCATGGCGCCGGCCATGGACTCCGGCGTCTCATCATATTCGCCCATGGCGTTCGGAAGCCCAGCGTTCGCATAAACGCTGACATGCGTATCAGCCGCCTTGGAGATTTGCGCTATAGGCGGCCGCAATTGCTCCGCGCCGAATGCACAATTCATGCCGATGGAGAACGGCTTCAAATGCCGCAGCGAATACCAGAAAGCTTCGGGGGTCTGGCCGGAAAGGTTGCGTCCTGAAAGATCCGTAACCGTTCCCGATATCATGAGCGGCAGTTGGATGCCCATCGCATCGAAGGTTTCCTTGACCGCGAACCCGGCTGCCTTCGCATTCAGCGTGTCGAATACGGTCTCGATTAGGATCGTATCCACGCCGCCTTCGATCAGCCCGCGCGCCTGCTCGGTATAGGCCGCGACCAGCTCATCGAAGGTGATGTTTCGAAATCCGGGATTGTTGACGTCGGGAGAGAGGGACGCCGTGCGGTTCGTCGGCCCGATGGCGCCGGCCACGAAACGGGGCTTTTCCGGCGTGAGCGCCGTGTATTTATCAGCAGCCTCGCGCGCCAGTTTTGCCGCCGCGACGTTGATCTCGAAAGCGAGCGCCTCCATGCCGTAATCCGCCATAGACACGGTCTGCGCATTGAAGGTGTTCGTTTCAATGATATCGGACTCCGCCTCAAGATAGGCTTCGTGAATCCCACGAATAATGCCGGGCTTGGTCAGCACCAGAAGGTCATTATTGCCTTTCAGATCGCTAGGCCAATCCTTGAAGCGCTCGCCGCGATAATCGGCCTCGTGCAGCTTGTGACGCTGGATCATAGTTCCCATCGCGCCATCGAGAATGAGAATGCGCCTTTTCGCGGCGGCGTGGAGGGCGGCGATACGTTCGTTGCGGTCCATGCGGATTGATCCTTATGCCGTGGCGCGGCGCGGGGCGGCGCACGGTTCGTGCTGTCTGATCCCCAGCAAATGGCAGATGGCGTAAACGAGATTTGCGCGGTTCAACGTATAGAAGTGAAACTCCGTAACTCCACCTGCTACGAGGTCCATGACCTGTTCGGCCGCCACCGTCGTCGCAACAAGCTCCGTTGTCTCTGAATCTTCCGTCAAGCCCTCAAAGCGCTCCGCGACGTGGGCTGGAATCGATGCTCCGCAGCGTGATGCGAAATTAGCCACCTGCTTGAAATTGTGGATGGGAATCAGCCCCGGCACGATGGGAATATTGATGCCGCGGGCGCGAACGCGTTCGAGATAGCGCCAGTAGCAGTCATTGCTGAAGAAGAATTGCGTCATCGCGCGCGTCGCTCCGGCATCGACCTTCGCCTCCAGCATGTTGAGGTCGGTCTCGACCGTGGGGGACTCGGGATGCTTCTCGGGATAGGCCGAGACGGAAACTTCGAAATCCGCGATCCGCTTGATGCCTGCGGTCAGATCGGCGCCGTTGCAATAGCCACCCGGAAATGGGACGTAGGCTGTCCCTACGCCTTCGGGCGGGTCGCCGCGCAGGGCGACGATATGACGGACGCCATCCTCCCAATAACCCCGAATAATGTTGTCGATCTCCTCCTTCGTCGCCGCAACGCAGGTCAAATGCGCAGCGGGTTTCAGTGAGGTTTCCTTCAGGAGGCGGGATATCGTCGCATGGGTCCGCTCACGCGTCGATCCTCCCGCTCCGTATGTAACCGAGACGAAATCCGGGGCAAGCGGCTCGAGTTTGTGGATCGCATTCCACAGCGATGTCTCCATCGCAGCCGTCTTGGGAGGAAAGAACTCGAAGCTGACCGCGATCGGCGGACGTTTCGCGTGGTATTGCATGCATTCCTCCGTCACGAAGCGGCTCTCCATCTTTGCGTTCTTGCGCTGGCTTTCTCGCCCGCCCAAACGGCGACAGTCAGCGCGTTGTTGTTCATATGATCGGCTTGCAGTTCCCGGTAGGTACTGGAGCCGAGCCCGCATTCCCCAAGCCATCCCGCGATTTCACCCGCCGCGAAACCCAGCCGGACATGTGCGTGCTCCTGCCGCAAAAACTCGAGGTTATGAGGCGCAAAGTCGACCAAGACGAGACGGCCACCCGGCTGCAACACACGAATCGCCTCTATTAGAGCAGCCTTCGGATTATCAAGGAAGTGCAGCACCTGGTGAATAACAACGGCTCCTGCGCTTTCCTCGGAAAAAGGAAGATTGTAAATGTCGGCGAGCCGAACGCTGCAATTGACGAGTTCCGCTTTGTCAAGGCGAACGCGAGCGCACTTCAGCATCTCGCGGTTTGTGTCCACGCCGACGAGGCGGCGCGCGCGGCCTGCGGCGAGTTCAAGAACGCGTCCGGTCCCCGTGCCAAGGTCCAGCAAAAGCTCGTAGGGACCAAGGCCAAGAGCTTCCAGAATGGCCGCTTCCACGTCGCGCTCGGGAACGTGCAGCGATCGGATTCGGTCCCACTCGGCGGCGTTTTGGTCGAAATAGGTCTGAGCGAGGAGCGAGCGAGCGGCCCGGATTTTGTCTGAGCGTTCTGCATCGCGCAGAATTTGCGGATCGTGCGCCGCGATCAGCGAAAGGGCCGCTTCGATAAAGCTGCGCACCCCCGGATCGGACGAAGCGCGGACGAATACCCAGCTTGCCTCTTGGTATCGGTCGATCAAGCCGGCCTCGGCCAAAAGCTTGATATGGCGGCTGACGCGGGGCTGGCTCTGGCCCAGAAGCTGAGTCAGGTCTTTGACGTTGAACTCGCCATTCTGAAGGAGCCGGAGGAGGCGAAGGCGAGTCGGCTCCGCAGCCGCCCGCAGGCGCGCAACGGCGTCGCCAAAGCTATCCATGATCGCCCTCGTCATGAACGCCTTATAAAGATATGTTTATATGTTTTCAAGGCAGAGTTGCCGACCGTACCGCGGGCAACTTTAATTGAAGAAGAGAAGGTAAAGGGCGCCAACCAAAATCATGTTCAGCTGCTCGGAAATCGACATTGTCCCGAAGGGCCGGCGGCGCCTTTTTGAAGGAACGTATTTGACGACCTCTTTCGTGATCACCATCGGGGAC
>JBAVVQ010000542.1:0-3700 GCA_049697375.1 Rhodomicrobium sp. | reverse complement strand
GGTCTCCCCTCCTGAAATAGGCGGAGCTTGAAGTGGCTTTTTTGCATCAAGCGCCGATGAATGCATCCTATGCGGTTCGCGGGCCTCTTCACATGCGTAAAGGCCACAAATCGGCCCGAGAAGCAGACTTGAGGTAAGCATTCCCTTACGTTTTCCTGATCAAAGTTCGCGTAGAAGTTGTGCGCGATAGGAGGAAAATTCGAATGCGACGTCACGGTCCCTTCCTGCTCGCGGCCTTTCTCGTTGCGGTCCTGTCCGGTCTTGGCGGCTGCGATAAGAATGCGCCGGCTGCAAATCTTGGCCTCAGTGGCGCTGGCGCAGGAAATTTTCCTCCCGGCAGCAAGCAGGAATTCAATGGGCGGATCGGCGACACTGTCCACTTCGAGGTGGACAGTTCGGAATTGACAGCCGAAGGACGCTCAATTCTGAACGCGCAGGCGATCTGGCTCAGGCAATATTCCTATCCGATCACCGTCGAAGGTCACGCCGACGAGCGCGGAACGCGCGAATACAACATCGCGCTTGGCGCGCGCCGCGGTGAGACAACGAAGAACTTCCTGATCGCGCAAGGCATCAACTCGGGACGCATCCGGACTATTTCCTATGGCAAGGAGCGCCCCGTGGCCGTTTGCGACGACATTTCGTGCTGGTCGCAGAACAGGCGGACCGTCACGCTGCTTGAGGGCGCCGGCGCCGTCGCTTCCTATTAAAGGACCTGTGCAGGCGCGAGGCCAAAGCGGTTGACAGCAGGGCATGAGCGTCGGAGAAGGAGGCAAATCTCAAGATAGGGCGCACCCATGAGAAGCATTGCCGCACCCATGATTTTTCTCGCCATGAGCGCCGCGCTGACTCCCGCATTCGCGCAAGCGCCGCGAGGGGCTGCTGATAATAGTTCGGCGTTGAACGGGCGTCTCGAACGCCTGGAGCAGCAGGTGGCCGACCTGCAAGGCGTCGTGGCGGCGGTGGAAACGCTGGCGAAAAATAATGGCGGCGGTGGCGGATATTCGGCGGCCGCAAGCGGCGGCGCAAGCTCTGAACAGGTGCGGCAGTTATCCGAGCAGATCGCGGAACTGACCCGGCGCCTGCAAAGACTTGAGTCGCGACTCGGTTCGAACACGGGACCCGGGGCAGAGGAGCCGCGAGAGCAAACGGGCTTCAACACAACCGCGCCTGCAAGCGGCTTCGAGGACAAGGAACAGCTTCCGCCGCTGAACGCCCCGCAGGCCGAGCCCAATCGTTACGCCTCGCGGCCTGCGTCCAGCGCGCCCTCTCAACAAGTGGCAAGCGCAGCCCAATCCGTTGCTCAGCCGCGCTCCTATGGAACTGACGCTTATTCATCAGCTCCGGCAGCGCCGCGGCCAACGCCTGCGGCCGTTACACCAACGGCCTCCTCCGGCAAGGCTCTCTTCGATCAGGCTTACTCCGCATACAGCCGCCGTGAATATTCCGCAGCGGAGACCTATTTTCAGCAGTTCATGGATCAGTATCCGAAAGATACCATGGCAGGGAGCGCGCAGTATTGGCTCGGGGAAGCGGCTTTTTCGAGCGGTGAGTACCGGATGGCGGCGGACCGTTTCTTGAAAACCTTCACAAATTTCCCGAATAATGAGCGCGCCCCAGAAGCGCTTTTGAAGCTGGCGATTTCGCTTCGGCGGCTGGGCGAGAACGCCGCCGCCTGTGATTCCTTTGCTGAATTACAGCGCCGCTACCCACAAGGGCCGAAGACGGTGCTGCAGCGGGCTGATGTCGAAAAGAAAAGGGCGAACTGCACGTAAAGTTCGCCGAAGGTGGTCATGTATCGTGGCAAGCATCATCGGCGATGCGGCGCTTTTGCGTGGATTTTCCTGTCTGGAGCCCTTCCGGCGCGTCCTCCTCGCCGTATCCGGCGGCCCGGACAGCACGGCCTTAATGCTCCTCACCCGGCGATGGCTAGACCTCAAAGGACGCGAGCCAGTGTCCCTCACCGTCGTTACGGTTGATCACGGGCTGAGACCCGAGAGCAAAGGAGAAGCAACCTTTGTTGCTGAGCAGGCTCGCGCTTTAGGGTTTTCGCACACCACAATCGCTTGGACTGGGGAAAAACCCAAAACCGGTATCCAGGCTGCCGCGCGCCGCGCCCGCTACGATCTGCTTGCCGCTTACGCCTTCTTATCCGGCGCGGCCTGCATTGCGACGGCCCACACCGAGGATGATCAGGCTGAAACCCTGCTCATGCGGTTGCGGCGCGGGAGCGGGGTGGATGGGCTGTCTGCCATGGCCCCCACCTCCGAACGAGACGGCGTCGCGATCGTGCGCCCCCTTCTGGGCTTCTCCAAAGGAAGGCTCATGGCCTACCTCAGAGCCTCATGCCTTCCCTTTATCCAGGACCCCAGCAACAACAATGCCGCCTTCGAACGCGTTCGCCTCCGGCATGCCACAAAGGCGCTAGCCTCTGCCGGCATCACACGGACTTCCCTCGCGATGACCGCCGCAAGGCTCGGCCGAAGCCGCGAGGCGCTTGCCAGGGTCACCGAAGACTTTCTTGACCGACATTTCCAGGTCACGCCCCTCGCGCAAGGCAAAATCAGCCGCGAAGCATTCGAGGCGTTACCCGACGACATCGCACTGCGTGCGCTGGGGCGCATCCTGTCTCTTATCGGCGGCGCAGGACAACCGCCGCGCCTCATGAGGCTTGAACATCTTCTCGAATACTTAAAATTGAGGAAAAGGGAGACGACCATTGGAGGCTGCATTATGACCGCAGCTTCCGGAACATTTAATTTTTATCGTGAACTTGGACGCCTGAGAGTGAGGCCCGCGACATTCGAACCGGGCGTCAAACGCGTTTGGGATGGCCGATTTATATTGGAATTTGCGCCTATCGACGATAGCAGTATGACAGTGAGGCAACTTGGCGCGGACGGCTGGATCTCTTATAAAAAAACAATGAAGGAGAGGGGCTTGCCCATTACGGCAACCCGTCTGGCCGCGCTTACGACACCCGCGCTTTGGAAAGGAAACCGCCTTACATGTGCGCCTCTCTTGAACTTTGCAGAGCCCACGGAATATGCGGCGGCCGGACCGACTGCCGAAGCTGTCCTCGTCCCACGCCTTGCCCGGTTTTTGTCCGGCGCTCCAGACGAAACCGCGAGCGTGCTTGGCAAAGACACCCCCATACCCTATCTTTGAATGAATTGGCGCAGTTATCTTCGCTTTAAGGCAGGAAGGCTACTATCGGTTAAACGCCACCTTCCTGCGACTTCGGTGCGGCACCAGGGAAAACAAACGCCCATATGAACTCGAACTTCCGCAATTTAGCGATCTGGATCATTATCGCTCTGCTCCTCGTAGCGCTGTTTAACCTGGTTCAGAACAATCCGCGTAGCTCCCGCGCGAATGAAATGAATTATTCGCAATTCCTGAACGAAGTAGAAAACAGGAATGTGCGGTCGGTTACACTGGCGGGTAATCAGATTAGCGGCTCCCTGAACAATGGGCAAACCTTCCAGACGATTGCGCCCAACGATCCGCAGCTTGTCGAGCGGCTCTATTCGAAAGGCGCAGGCATCACTGTGAAGCCCGCATCGGAAGACGTGCCGTCGCTGCTTGGCGTGCTCGTGAACTGGTTCCCGATGCTTCTCCTGATCGCTGTCTGGGTCTTCTTCATGCGTCAGATGCAGTCGGGCGGAGGGCGCGCGCTTGGCTTCGGAAAATCGAAGGC
>JBAVVQ010000541.1:0-1648 GCA_049697375.1 Rhodomicrobium sp. | reverse complement strand
CGCCGTACCTCGTCGCGGCCGAGTTGTCGGGATCGGCGGCGTCGACGCGCATCCTGCTCGCGGCTGCAGCCGATGATGCAGACATTGCCGTCGCCGCTGCGGGTCGCATCCGCGAGACGGACGAGATCGAATTCGATCAAGGCACGGGCGCGCTAAGGTCGCGCCGGTTTCGCCGGCTCGACGCCATTGTGCTTGCAAATGAGCCCCGGCCCGTGATGGCGAGCGAGGAAACCGCGCGTCTCTTGGCCGAGGGCATTGCGAAGCTTGGCCTCGCCCGCCTGCCGTGGAGCAAGGCGCAAATCCAGCTTCGCGACCGGGTCGGTTTCTTGCGCGCGACAGGAGAGGACGAATGGCCGGATCTTTCCGATGAGGCGCTTGCGAGGACGGCGTGGGAGTGGCTTGCCCCATGCCTCACCGGTAAGACCAAGCTCTCCGAGGTCGGCGCCGATGACCTCGGCGCGGCGCTTGATGCGCTGTTGCCATGGCGCTTGAAGCGGCGCCTGGAGGAAGAGGCCCCGACGCATTTCGAGGCGCCGACGGGCAATCGTCACGCCATCGATTATGAGACGGCGGGCGCGCCCGCGCTGCACATCCGCGTGCAGGAATTATTCGGGCTAACGCGCCATCCTTCGATCGCGGGCGGGAAGCTGCCGCTCACACTGCACCTGCTCTCGCCCGCGCAGCGGCCCATTCAGGTTACGCGCGATCTTCCGGGCTTCTGGAAGGGATCGTGGACGGCTGTCAAGGCGGAGATGAAAGGGCGCTATCCGCGGCACCCCTGGCCCGACGATCCGGCCTCGGCGGCTCCGACCTCGCGGGCCAAGCCGCGCGGTACGTGATGGATTGAAACGGGCCGCGCGCCCCTCGTGGCCGATCTCGAACCTGTTCTCGACGACAGCAAACAATCCGGGTACGGTCCGCGCTCCATGACCAAGCACCCCTATCTGAGAGCCATCATGCTCATAATTTTCGATTGTGATGGCGTCGTCATCGACTCGATGCGCCTGCTTACGGAGGTGGAATCCGAAGCCTATAAGTCCGTCGGCATTAACATGTCGCCGAAGGAGCTTGCGCTGCGTTTTTCCGGCGTGGGCGACTTCGAGGTCTATCGCATCCTCGCGCAGGAAACCGGACGGGTCGTCCCGCCCGATATCGCCGCCCGGATCGAGCGGCGCAAAAAGAAAGTCTTCGCCGAGCGTCTCAAGCCGGTCGATGGCATCCGCGAAGCCTTGACGGCGATCAAAGCCACGCCGCGTTGCATCGCCTCCGGCACGGCCGTCGATTTGTTACATTATTCGCTCCGGATTGCGGGGCTTTACGACCTGTTTGCTCCTCACATCTACTCCGCCGAGATGGTCCAGCGCGGAAAGCCATGTCCCGATCTCTTCCTGCACGCAGCCAACGAGATGGGCCATGCTCCTGAGACCTGCCTCGTGATCGAGGATGGCGTTGCAGGCGTGAAAGCCGGACGCGCCGCCGGGATGCGCGTGTTCGGCTCCACAGGCGGCAGCCACTGCGACCATGAGCACGCGGACCGCCTCAAGGCCGCCGGAGCCGAGCTGGTCGTGACGGAGATGCTCGCCAGCAAGGCGGTGGTCCGCGAGCACCGGAAGACGCTGAAAATGTCAGAGCGGGAGACCGATGGCGG
>JBAVVQ010000540.1:0-7607 GCA_049697375.1 Rhodomicrobium sp. | reverse complement strand
GGCTGGCGTCGCGCCGGTTGGGGCGGTGGCGGCTGGGGCTGGCCTGTTGGCGTAGGGCTTGCCGGCTGGGGATACGGCGGCGGCGGAAGCTGCTACTGGAATTGTCGCGCGGCTGGCTATGGACCTGGCTTCTGCAGCGCAAACTCATACGCCTTCTGCGGCTGGGGTTATTAGCTCCTATAGAAACTTGCAGCTTACAGCGAGATGACCCCGGATGCCCTGGCGCCGGGGTTTTTCATGCCATCGTCGAGGAACCAGGCGCCCGCGACAAGATGGACTTGCTCCTGACAGCCGAATGGCGCTCTGGACAGCGGCTTCTACAACTGTTCGCGACTGGTTGCGTCTGTCGAAGTTTGACGTATTTGGGTGCGGCCGCTCAAGTCGACCGGCGGGACCTTCAGTTGAATCGAAGCGCAAAATTAATCGCGTGTGTTTTTAGAATTTTACAATTTTTAATTGAGTTCGTATATTTTTTGGGCTTCAGCCAAAAAGGGGGTGTTTCCTATGAATCTTAAGCTATACATGGCTATTGTCGAAACGCGACGCCACGTCCAAGAGAGCCTGCTTCCGGTCTTTGATGAGATCGTGCAAACCTGCGTTAAGATTGCGCAAACAAGGCGCGGGACCGGCAACCCATTCAGTTCTCTGCAGAGTTACCTTGATGGTAGGGTCATCGTAGGGGAAGTTTCTTATCAGCGCCGGAGCCTCCTATTGGCCGTCCATGATATGGCTCAGGATAGGGAGGCTCCGCTGGCGCTTCGGCGCAAAGCCTTGGCTCAACTGATCGCGTTGCAGATGAATCCCATCCCGAAACTGACGCTTTATCGCGACGTCGCTACGGCGATCCTTAGGATGGAAGTGGTCATGCGGTCCTCAGCCGCGCAAGCGCCAAAAGAACGGAAGCGCGAGCCGATCCTCGCTTCTGCGAGCCTGCCTCATTGGGAAGATTTGCGGCAGTGGGGCCAGTCTTCAGCGGATGCTATGTCCGCGAGCCTCGCCGGACTTCAAGCCGCTCTGCTCGAGATACATGCGCCAAGGATGCCGAGTCTGACGTTTAGCGCGCTACGCTATCAGTTCGCGTCCGGCCTTAGAGCGGTCATAAGCATATAGGCGAAGCCCCCGCCGCACGAGACTGGCGCCTCTTCTTCGGATGCCATTCCCGATCAGCGGAACTGGCTTGAGATAGGCGGCAATCGCTTCCTATCCTCTGGCATCAGTTGATCGCTGCCGTAAACATTGAGACCCACCATGCAAAAATCTCAGCAAAACCAAGCCTCATCAATGGATTAATAGAACTTCACGGACGACTACACCGTGATCGCAGCACCCTGGAAAGCTCGCGCAAGGGTGGCGGACCGCCTGCGATGCCGCCCTTCAAATCGCCTTCGGCTCGACCCCTGATGAGGGGGTGCGAATTTGACATTTGAGCGCGAGTTCGCCGCCAGGCGATGCAAATGCCGGAAACGGGCCGCTACATATCCCACAGCCGAAATCCGCCGTCGAAGGCGTTGGCATTATCGCCAGGCCGGGTGTTGGCGGGCAGTTCCTTAAGTTTCTTGACGTTCCCTCCGCCTAGCACGACGTCAGAGGGTTGCAGAGCCGCGATCAGCCGCGCGACCACGTCTTCCACATCGTCGCGCCACTGCTTCTTGCCATTGCGGTTCAGTCCACGCTGTCCGACGTAATCCTCGAAGGTGCCTCTTTTATAAGGGAGGTGGCCAAGTTCCATGGGGTGAACGACGCCCTCGATGATCAGCGTCGTTCCGAGCCCCGTTCCGAGACCAAGAAAAAGCATCCTTCCGGACCGGTAACTTCCGATCGCCTGCATGGCCGCGTCATTTATAATCTTCACCGGCCGGCCGAATGCAGTCTCAAAATCGAACTGAACCCAGCCCGCCCCCAAATTACGCGGATCCCGCAGCGGACGGCCGTCGAGAACAGGGCCCGGATAACCAATCGAGACAACGTCGTGGTCCCAATCCGAAACGGCCTCCCTGATTCCCGCCATCATCAGCTCGGGCGTCAGGAGCGGCCCAGAGACCACCTTCCGGGGCTGGCTTTGCCCGGTGACAAGGAGCTTGATGTGGTTGCCGCCGATGTCGGCGACGAGGACCTTCGTGACAGCCGAACGTGCGCTGAGCTCTTCTATGGCGGCCGGCTCCTCATTCGCGGTATTAAGAATTGTCACCGTCGTCATGATGCGATCACGCCCATAAGGACGTTCCAGGACCTGGCGAATGACTTCATCCCTTCATCTTGCCGCTTGGCTGCCAAGCTGTCGATGCCTATGAGCAGCCTGCGAAAATTGGCCCGTTCTTTCTTGCCGTCGCTAAAGAAGCCGGCAGATTTAGCTTGCGAGCGCCGAATCTATTCCTGCTTCGGCGACCCGCGCCATGACCTGATAACCGGCCGGCGTCGGGTGCAGCCCATCCTCGGACAGACACCGCTTAACGAACCCTTCGCCATCGCTCATGGCAATGAAGTAATCCAGAAAATCGCACCCTTGCGAGGCGCTGTAGTTCTTCAGCCAGCGGTTCAGTTCAAGGGTTCTCTCCGGAGGGTGCTTAAAGAGGCTGTACCGTGATGAGAGCGTTTCATTGTGCGGTGATGGAAGGAGCGAAGACAATATCACCCGGATCCCATTGGCTTGGGCGATTTCCGCCATTGAGGCGCAATTCGCTTTGATGTCCTCAGCCAACATTGGACCGGTATTGCCGCCGATGTCGTTGGTCCCGGCATTGATGACAACGGCCCTTGGCCTCAAAGCGATGACGTCCTGCCTGAAACGGAGCAGCATCTGCGGCGTCGTCTGCGCGCAGATACCGCGATTAATGTATGGCTTATTGGGAAAATACTCTTCAAGAGCCCAGCCTTCGGTGATGGAATCCCCGAAAAAGACGACGCGGCTCTCCTTCGGCGCCGGTGGCTTGAGGCAGGCGTTTGCGGCGCGATAGTATGACAGCATGCCGTAATCGTCGATCAAGGATTCGAGCCATGACCTTCGCCATGCCTCGAACTCCTGCTCAAGGCTCGAAAAGTTCAGATCATGGCTGCTGTCGTCATTTCCGTCGTGCTGCATTTGTTCTTCGGGCGAGGTTATTGGGTTTGCCGGCCCCAGTGTGCCACGGGCGCTGACGGTCGAGAAGCTATTGCGCTGCGATGGCTCTGCGCCCGGCCCTCTCCGACCCGGGCTTGTCCTTCTGTTGCAGCGCCGGGTGGCGGTCGGGGAGGAAAACCGTGACGGTGGTGCCAGCGCCGGGCGTGGAGCGCAGGTCTATGCGGCCCTTATGAAGCTGCACGATGCTTTTCACAAGCGACAGGCCAAGCCCTGCGCCCCGGTGGCGCGAGCCCTTGCTGCGCGACTCAAAACGGTCGAACATCGTCGCCTGCTCCTCTTCGGGGATGCCGAGGCCGTTGTCCTGGACGCTGATCGCGACGCCATTCTTCTCGCGCCGGCAATTCAGCGTTATGGTTCCGTCCTCGGGCGAGAAGCCGATGGCGTTCGACAGCAAATTGTAGATGACCTGGATGAGCCGGTTGGAATCGGCCATGACCGTTCCGGCGCCCTTCGCGATATGGACGTCGAGATTGACCTTGGCCCGCGACAGGCGCTCGCGCACGCCAAGCTCGGCGGCCTCGATCACCTCCTCGACTTTCACCGGGGCAAGCTTGAGATCCATCGCTCCCGCATCGATCACGGCCAGATCGAGAATGTCGTTGATGATGTTGAGGAGCATCTGACTTGATGTCTTGATGTCGTTCAGATAGTCACGCTGTTTCGTATTCAGGGGGCCGGTTACGGGTTCGGCCAGGAGGTCCGAGAAGCCGATGATCGTGGTGAGGGGCGTGCGCAATTCGTAGGAGACGTGGCTGAGGAAGGCCGTTTTCAAGCGGTCGGACGCTTCCAGGGCTTCGTTACGCTCCAGCAGCACCTCTTCGAAGCGCTTGCGGTCTGTCACGTCGGCGAAGGTGAGAAGCGTGCCGCCGTCTGGGAGCGGCGTCACGGCGTAAGCAAGGTGGGTCTCGTCCCGCCGCGCGACCGTGCCGCTGAAGGTGTCGCGCGCCTCCGGCATTCCCGTGATCGCCTCTCGCAGCGTGTGCCAGAAATCCGGATCTGGCGCGAGTCCCTCAGTCTCCGATTTGATGGCCTCAAAATGAGGCGTTCCTTGCAGTTTCTCGACATCCAGCCGCCAGATGGCTTGGAAAGCAGGGTTGAACAACTGCAATCGTCCATCCGCGCTGAACACGGCGATGCCTTCGCTGAGGTGATCCAACGTTTCCCGTTGCCCTTCGATCAGGCTATGGAATTGACGTTCCAGAGAGAGTTTTTCAGTCACATCGTCGAAGAGAAAGGTCACGCCGCCATCGTCCCGGCAATCGGTCACGACGTGAACGGTCCGCCCGTCGGAGCGGTGCCAGAGCTCGTCGAGGGTGCGGTTGCGATCCCATGCGAGCACCTTGCCATCGCGCCATTTGCGGTAGTCGGGCTGCTCGGGAAGCAGGCGCCGCTGACGAAGCTGATCGAGAAACTCGGATGCCGAAGGCTTCTCCGTCAGCCAGATATTATCGAGGCTCCAGATGCGAGCGAACGCGTCGTTGCTGTAAACGAGCTTGCGGTCTCCGCCGAACGCCGCGACGCCGGTGGAGACCTTGTCGAGGGTGCGGCTGTGAGCGGCCATCTGCCGTTCAAGCTCATCCTTGGCGGTCGCGAGAGGAGCCACGTCGAGGGCCGCTCCGCCGCTTCCGCGCTCGAGCGGAGCTGCGATGGCCTCGTAAATCTGAACGCCGCCGTTCACGATCGTCTGAAGCTTCAGGCGCCCCGGCTTCTTGGAATGGCTCAGACGAAGAAGATCGGATCTTTGCCGTGTTTCGAAAAGCTCGATCATCTTCTCGATGGTTTCTTTCCGGCTTTCCCCATTGATTGCGTTGACATAGGCGGTATTGACCCAAGTCAGCGCGCCTTTGGCGTCGCGCAGCCAAACTGGCATCGGCAGGCTGTCGAGCAGATTCTCGCGGTCCTGCACCGATTGCTTCAGGCGCCTGTTTTCGCCAATGAGGCGGACGAGTTCCTTGTTCATGCGTGAAAAGGGGCGGATGCGCAACACGACGTCGGCGCCCGAAACGGCGCCGCAGACCTCGACCACGTGGCCCTCAACCGTGCTTGCATCCAGGGCGAACGCTTCGCCATGACTTTGCAGGCGGCTTAAGCTTCTGGCGATCTTTCCCGCATCATCGGGATGAAGCCAGGCTCCAAAGCGGAGGAGTTGCGCGAGTTTTGAAGGGACGCCCATTGCGCTTGGCAGGGTATGGAGCGCGAGCCTTGGATTGCCGTCCGTCCAGATCATGAAGGCCTGCGGCTCTAAAGACGCAAGGGCCCGGAAATTGGTCTCGACGGTCGAGAGGGTATCGAGGCGCGCCTTCTCGCGCAGAAGTTGTTGGGCATGCCGATGTGCTTTCCGGCGGAATAGACTGGCAAGCACTGCGCATCCGGCTGCCGCTCCGGCAAGCGCCGCGCCGGTCAGCAGAGCGTTGGCGCTTCCAAAAGCGCAAGTCGAAGTCTCGGGAAGACTTCCGGCTGCCCTGACGCTTCCGAGCGACGCCATTGAAACCGACGACAACGCTAGAACCCCGAAAGCTGACCGAAATGACTCGCGAAGGATTTTCATCGCTTTCTCCCGCGGGGGACGCGTTAGCAGTCAGCACATATGCCGAATCGAGTCTTAGTTTAGCGTTAAATTTCTATTGGCGAGAACACAACACAACCTTAGCGTCGGTGTTGCATTCCCGCTTCGGGTTGCGGGCATAATGAGGCGTTTAAGACACAACAGGCCAATTGTGTTTACTTTGCAGAACATAATGCAATAATCATCATCGCTGCTCATACATCTCATTGCCTGAAACCGCTTATCGCTTCGATCTTAAAAGAGTTCATAACCTGATGGATCGCAACCGGAGCCGTTTGTCGCCAGATCGTTCTCGATTTAATAATTTCGATCTCAACCTCCGGTCACTCAACATATTCGTCCAAGTCGCCGAAAGCGGCAGTATCAGCCAGTCGGCTCAGTCAGACGATCGCCAGCCTGGAGCAATGTATCGGCGTGCAGCTTTTCGATCGCGATGTCAGGCCGATGGCGCTGACGCGTTCGGGGACCATCCTCCTGGATAAGGCGCGCGGCGTGCTGCTTTCGGCCCGCGAGGCGATTCAGGCTGCGCGCCAGCCCGCGGTGACAGCTCTGCCGAAGCTCAATATCTGCCTTGTAGACACAATTGCTGGTACGATCGGCCTTGAGCTTATTTCCAAGATTCAGGGGTTCGCGACCCAGTGGTCCGTTCAAGGGGGGTTGCCCAGTCACCACACCAGATCGCTTTTGACCCGCGAAGCCGATATTGTCATCTCATCCGATGCTCTCGAAGACGAGCCCAATCTTGAGCGGCATCTTATTCTGAGGGAGCAGCAGGAGAGGCGCAGGATCTCGAAACGCTGGCAAAGACCAGAGATCTCGTGCGCCTCAGCACCCGGACAACTCTTGGCCGCCAGATCGAGCGTCACTTCAGGCGAACGCGGATCGAAGCGACGAGCCGGGTTGAATTCGACGATCCCGAGGCAGTCATGGCCATGGTGGCTAACAATCTCGGGTGGGGTATCCTCACGCCTCTCTCAAGCCTTTTGGGCCGTTCCTTTTGGCCGAAGCTCGTATTCGAGCCGTTTCCTGGGCCTGCTGCATCGCGGGAAATCTATGTCATCGCGAGGAAGAAGGAGCTTGGCGAGATCCCAAAGAAGGTTGCCGAGGCAGCCATCGAGTCGCTTAACGAGGTCTTCAATACCAAGATCTCGCGATGCCGCCCCTGGATGATGAACAGGTATCATCTGCCTGGCGTCACCGTCGATGCGCCATCCAGAGTGCGTCCGGAAAAGTGTGAAGCGGTTTTCTAACGTTCCAGATTCCAAAGCGTTTGTGGCGGCCCTTATAGACGCGGCTCATTGCGTTGCGCCGCTGGTGCGCCCCTATTCCAGCCATGCCCCGAGGTCTTCCAGCGCGCGGTGGGACAGCCCTTTCTTGCGGGCCCGGCCGCGCTCGGCCCCCTTCAGTCTCTTGGCGCTCTCCGGCAATGGCGGGAAAAGCCCGAAATTGACATTCATGGGCTGGAAACTGCGCGGGGCGCCTTCGGAGGCGTCGGCCAAATGACCGCCCGTGATGTGCGCGAGAAGTGCTCCGAGCGCGGTTGTCGGCGGGGGCGGCAATGGCTCGCTTCCAGAAAGCGCCGCGGAGGCGAACCTTCCCGCGAGCAAGCCGATCGCGGCGGATTCCACATATCCCTCGACGCCAGTAATCTGGCCGGCGAAACGCAAACGCGGATCGGCTTTCAGTCGCAATCGGTCATCGAGCAGTTTCGGGCTATTCAGAAACGTATTGCGGTGCAGCCCGCCAAGCCGCGCGAAAGAAGCGATTTCGAGGCCAGGGATCATGCGGAAGACGCGCGTCTGCTCGCCATACTTGAGCTTGGTCTGAAAGCCGACCATGTTCCACAGCGTTCCGAGCGCATTGTCCTGCCGGAGCTGGACTACGGCGTGAGAGGATCGGCCGGTGCGTGGGTTGGTCAGTCCG
>JBAVVQ010000539.1:0-5413 GCA_049697375.1 Rhodomicrobium sp. | reverse complement strand
TTCCGGGTGGAGTGTAGCAGTGACCCGTTTCTATCCACACAGGGGGCGAGCAGCGCCAAGCTAGTTTTTTATTGGCTTCGGAATAGGCGTAACCCGCAACGCTTCCGGCTGGCCTGCCGATGACGCCATTCAGCACCGGACCAACGACATTTTTCGCCGTTTCTCCGACCTGGTGGCACGCTTTGCATTGAAGGAACACCTTTTCGCCAGCCGCCGCGTCTTGCGCGTAAGAGAAAGCTGGAAAAGCAAGAACGAACGCGGACGCAAGGAAAAGCAAGCGGGTCATAAAGCCTCCATTCATGAGCGAACCATTTGACGGTAAAGGTAAGGCAAAGCATTCGTCAGCCGTCCTGGTTTGCTGACGATCGCATACGCGCCCGCCCCGAAGATCCGGGGGATATAAGCGCCGGCGTCTTTGTCAACCGCGATTCCAAACACGGCTTGACCTTGCGCGCGGGCCTCGAAAATTGCTTTACGGCTATCCTCGATGCCATAGCGGCCCTCATAGTGGTCGAGATCGTTCGGTTTTCCATCGGAGATTACGAGCAAGAGCCGGAGTGAATTCTCTCTTTTAGCCAGGCACGACGACACATGCCGGATTGCGCCACCCAAGCGGGTATAATGGCCGGGGGTCAGGCATCCAATGCGCGCGCGGATCGCGGGGCCGTTTGGTTCCTTGAAGTCTTTGAGGGTCGTCACCCACACCCTGTCGCGGCGGAGCGACGAGAAGGCATATAGCGCGAAGTCGTCCTGGCATGCCGCCAGCCCCTCGGAAAGGGCAATGAGGGCTTCCTTTTCGACATCGATTACCGCGCGCTCTCCGACGAAAGCTTCGGTCGAGCGCGAGACATCGATCAGAGCAGCCACAGCAAGATCGCGCATTTCGGCGCGGGCCTGAATGTAGATCCGGTCTCCCGGCTCTCCCGTGGCGCGTAAATCAATCTGTGAGCGGACGAGGCCGTCGATATCATATTCGGAGCCGTCGAGTTGGGCGCGCAGCAACTGCCGCTTAGGCCGCAGGGCTTCGAACTGCCGCCTGACATGCCGGATGCGGCGCTTGGTTTCCGCGCTTAAGCCCGCGCCTTCCTGGCAAGGCGCGCTGTCCCCGATCCGGGCGAGAACGCGGACATTGCGCGGCAGGTAGCGATTGGAGCGGTAATCCCACTCCGGATAAACGTGCCGATCCGAAAGCTCCTCGGCGATCACATCCTTCGGGGATAAATCGAGGTCGAACTTGAGCTTGGTTGCGGCGCGCTTTCGGATCTGGGCAACGCCGAGTTCATCGTGATCCTCCGAGGCCTTCCGGGCTTGGTTTTCCTCGTCGTCCTCCGTATCCCGATGAAGGTTCATGAACTCGGCCCAGCTCAGAATCTTATCGAAACGGTGTATGACGAGCCCGTTTTGCCTATTGATCTGGTCGGCGTTCTGGCGCTTGGCCCGGCGCGTTTTCCTGTCTCCGCCGGCCTGCTTGCCGCTGCCTCGATCTTCGTCATCCGGGTCTTCCTGGCTGCCCGAAACGCCTGCTGTCTCGACATCGCCCCAAAGCGCCAACGGAAGATAGGGGCGATAATCCCTGGGAGCCGTGACCTCTGGTTTGTCGCGCCCGAGGATGACGCCAACAAAGGGGCTCGATGCCTGTCCATCACCCAGGAGCGCCCGGATGGCGTTTTCGACATCCGTCTCCGCGCGGGGAAGTTTACGGGGCGGCCGGATGTTGAGGATCGCTTCACGCAGCCCGCTGTGGTGACGCTTCAGGCCAGGAAATTGGCTCAGCGCGAGGTCTTGCGCCCGGATGGCATGGCGCAGCCGGAACAGATCCGCCGCCAACGGATCAACAGACATTTCGAGCGGGATCGCCGTGCTCGCGACTGTCCAAGCGGAAAGCCAAAAATAGAGGCGCCGATTCAACTCGGCATCCGGCAGGAGATCGATGCGGTCGGGAAGAAGAAAACGCTCGCCATTAAAGGAAGCACGGGAGATGCGTTCGCTTTCCCGGCCCAGTCTCTGCCAGAAGCCGAGCCGATGCCGTGACTGCGGAGCGTCAGCTACCTTGATCTCGATGCCGTGGCCGCCGCCGAGCCCCCGGAAAAACACATGCAGCTCACGCTCGATCTCGGAAAGAGAAACTGCCGCCTCCGGAAAATGCGGAAAACTATCGCGGTCTCCGGCGAACTGGTGCCACCAGCGGCCTACGGCCTCTTCCGGTTCGAGGAGGCTCAGAAGCTTCATAGCGATGGCTCCCTATCCAAGCACCGCCTCCGCGACGTGCGCGAGGCCCTGCTTGACGTCGGCATCATCGCTAAGCGGTTCGATGAGCGCCGTGCGCACCGCGAGTTCGAGCTTCACGCCAGCCGCAATCAGGCGAGCGCAATGCGCGATAAGCCTTGTCGAGGCTTCTTCCTCAAGATCCTGGCCCTTAAGGGCGCGCAACCGGCAGGCAAGCTGGACCAACGGGCGGCACCGATCGACAGGGAGGCCGCTTTCCACGGAGACAATCTCGGCTTCGATATTGGGTGGCGGAAAATCGAAGTCGATGGCGATGAAGCGTTGCCGCGTTGACGGCTTCAGCGACTTCAGCAAGCTCTGATATCCTGGGTTGTAGGATGCCACCAGCATGAAGTCATCGGGCGCGTGAAGGGTTTCCCCCGTGCGCTCCAGGGGCAAAAGCCGGCGGTCGTCGGTGAGCGGATGAAGCACGACCGTCACATCCTTGCGCGCCTCGACGATCTCATCAAGGTAGCAAACCCCGCCGGAGCGGACAGCGCTCGTCAGCGGCCCGTCGAACCAGATTGTTTCGCCGCCTTTCAAAAGGTAGCGGCCGGTGAGGTCTGCTGCAGTGAGATCGTCATGGCAGGCTACGGTGTGCAGCGGAAGGCCGAGCCGCGCCGCCATATGAGAGACGAAGCGCGTTTTTCCGCACCCCGTCGGCCCTTTCAAGAGCAAGGGCAATTTAAGCGCGAAGGCTTTCTCAAAAAGAAGGCACTCATCGCGGATCGCGCGGTAAAAAGGCGGAACCCCCGCTTTTTCCCGTGATTTGGCAGCAACTGCGAGTTCAACCATGGGGCTGTCTCTGCTCCGTTATTCTGCGGGCAGCGGGGCGGCCGCGTTCCCTGAGATCACTTCGCGCCTCATGGGAAAGAAGGCCGCCACGATGAACAAGATTGCTCCGAGCACTACGAATGCGCCCGCGCCCAACCGCATCAGGTAGAACAGATGGAGCTGGTCTTGCACCTCCATATAGGACTGGCCATTGACGCGCTGCAGATGAACCTGCACGACGCCGGCGAAGGTCAGCGTGAACGTCATGAACGACACGGCGCCCGCCAAGATCCAGAAGCTGATCATGTTCAGCACCTGATTATAGGGCTCTCTATTGAGGAGGTAGGGCATCGCATAGGTAATCATCGCGAGGTTCAAGCAGACATAGGCGCCGAAAAACGCAAGATGCGCGTGGGCAGCCGTCACCTGCGTCCCATGCGTGTAGTAGTTAATTCCGTGGAGCGTATGCATGAAACCCCACACGCCAGCCCCGAAAAAGGCGAGCACTGCGCATCCGAGGCTCCAAAGCAGCGCCGCATTGTTGGGATGATCGCGCCTGCGCTTCCAGACCATGGAGAAGGTGAACAGCACCATGGCGAAGAATGGCAGGATTTCAAGGCTGGAAAAGATCGAACCTAGCCACTGCCAATAGGCTGGCATCCCGATCCAGTAATAATGGTGGCCGGTACCCAGAAGCCCGCTGAAAAGCGCAAGCGCCACGATGGCGTAGAGCCACTTCTCGACCACCTCCCGGTCGACGCCCGTCAGCTTTAGCATGAGGAAGGCGAGAACGGCGGCCATCACGAGTTCCCAGACGCCCTCGACCCAAATGTGGACGACATACCACCAATACATTTTGTCTATGACGAGGTTTCCGGGATTGTAGAGCGCGAAAAGGAAGAAGATCGCGATGCCCCAGAGCCCGAGCAGCAGGACGTTCGTGATCGCCGTTTTCCGGCCCTGCAAAACGGTCATCGTGACGTTGTAGAGGAAAATAAGCGCGGCCACGATAATGCCGATCTTGACCCACAAGGGCTGCTCGAGGAACTCCCGGCCTTCATGGACGCGGAAAATGTAGCCGACGACCGCGCCCACCGCGCCGAGCATCAGGATCGCGAACTGAATATAGGCGAGGCGCGTCGAATAGATTTCCCGTTCGGATTCTTCCGGGATCAGATAATAGGAGGCGCCGAAAAACCCGAGCAGGAGCCAAACGATCAGCGCGTTCGTATGGATCATGCGCACGATATTGAACGGCATCAGCTCCGAAAGAAAATTGGGCGACACGTAAATATATGCCGCCCAAAGGCCGGCGACGACCTGAAGGACGAACAAGAGCATCGCTCCGCTGAAATAGGTCAGCGCGATTTTTTGACTTTGATATTTCATGATGGCGCTCCTCAACCGGCCTTGTTCGGCGGCCAATCTTGAGTTTTGATATCGCTGACCCATTTGAAGAAGTCGACGAGATCGTTAAGCTCTTGATCGGATAAGTGAAAATTCGGCATCTGGCGGCGGCCTTCGATGCCAGTCGGCTGGTTGGCGATCCAGGCTTTCAGAGCGTCCCGGGCGGCTTCCGGATTTTCACGCCCGCCATAGCGCACCCACACATTGCCCAGTTCGGGCGCGAAATAAGCGCCTTCGCCAAGAATGGTGTGGCAATTGATGCAGGCGTGTCTCTCCCAAATGCGCTTGCCATGCACAACCGCGGGTGTCAGCGCCGAGACGTCCGTCGAATTCCGCAGAGCGTAAATATGGCTTTGCGCCGTGAGGCCGAGGAAGATCAGGAGGAAAA
The DNA here is from genome assembly GCA_049697375.1 of Rhodomicrobium sp. GTDB lineage: Bacteria > Pseudomonadota > Alphaproteobacteria > Rhizobiales > Rhodomicrobiaceae > Rhodomicrobium. Next base: position 579 of record JBAVVQ010000539.1, on the reverse strand, counting down.
CGAGCGATCCCCCGTAGAAGATATTTCGAGCTGCCGATTTACTGAATAGTTCCATGCGCACCTCTGCTCAATTGCGATCATGCTAGCAGCACTGTTTCCGAGCGAAGGCTTTTAGCGCCTTGACTTTGGTCAAGCAATGCGTCGACGCTCAAGCGAAATAGGTGAATGGCTCCCTTGCATGTCGTCGGCGATTATGGTTACGGGCGAAAAATTTGGAGCGGCGCGCGCGATCGCGCCAGCATCGGCCAGGTAGAGGGCCGTTGAGAGCGCATCGGCGACCGCGGCTGATGCGTGTTCAACCGCGATGTAACGCCAATAGTTTGGACTTAGCCCCGTCCGGGGATTGGGGATGTGTGTCAGGCCGTCCTGCCGCGAGAAGACTAGGCTTTCACCCGCCGAAATGGCAAGAGCCTTGTTGCGCAGCGGCACGCGGCGGGCGCCTTCACGGATTTTGATTTGCCAGTCCGCGCCATCTGGGCGGCTGTCGAGCGCGCGCACTTCGCCAATATCAATCAGCACATTCGTCCAGCCCATCCGCTGCAGCGTTTGCGCGACGCAATCCGTAATATAGCCTTGCGC
>JBAVVQ010000538.1:0-19089 GCA_049697375.1 Rhodomicrobium sp. | reverse complement strand
GGGCAAACATTGGGCCGTTAGGCCAAAGAAACCTTTGGAGGATGTCAATTACGCGGAGCGGAGCCTTTTCGCGTCCACACGCACGCGTGTCTGCTGGTTGAGAAGGTCCAAAAGCAAGAGCACCCGGTCGCTTTCGCGAATCTCAAGGATCTGGCCGACCAGACCATCCAAGGGGCCGCCATTGATGGCCACGGCTTGGCCGGGCTTGAACGGCATTTCCGGCTTCTGGATCGCGCCTTCGACCTCTCTCGCTTTCAAGCTCTCCACAAAACCGGCAGGGAGCAGCGAAGGCGTCCCCCCCTGGCAAACCACGGCACGGACGCCGAAGGTGCCGAGCAGAGGACGCCAGAGGAGGCGCTGAACGGGACGCTCAACGAAAATATATCCCGGAAAAAGCGGTCGCTTTGCATCATAAACCCGACGGGCATGCTTGATGCGCTTTACAATCATCGGGCAATAGGCCTCGTAGTCTTGCCGGACCAGGTTCTCAATTGCAAAGTCTTCACGATGAGGATGGGTGGTGAGAACAATCCAGTTTGAAGCTTGAACAGAAAGACTCGTTTCCATCGGACTTAACCCCACACTAGACCCAAATTCTATTACGGCTGAGTGACCCGTTCTTGCGCCCTCATAAGCGGTCAATAGGCTCACACATGCCGCTCAACGCGTTCCCGTTCGAGAAGAACGGTCTTCAGATCATCGGCGACCATCTCCTTCACGAGCTCTGAAAACGGAACCGTCGGCTTCCAGCCCAGAACGTCCCGGGCCTTTGAGGAATCTCCGAGCAGAATATCAACTTCTGTGGGCCGGAAATATTTCGGGTCGATTTCCACCAAGGTCCGTCCGGTTTTAGCGTCGACCCCGATTTCACCGACGCCCTCGCCTTTCCAAGCGATGCGATAGTTGGCGACCGCGAAGGCCAGTTCGACGAACTCCCGCACGGTGCGGGTTTCCCCGGTCGCTAGAACGTAATCGTCGGGCTTGCCTTGCTGCAAGATGGCCCACATGCCCTTGACGTAGTCTCTTGCGTGACCCCAATCGCGTTTCGCGTCCAAGTTCCCGAGGTACAGCTTGTCCTGCAGCCCAAGCGAGATGGAAGCAACCGCGCGTGTAATTTTCCTCGTTACAAAGGTTTCGCCACGCAAAGGGCTCTCATGGTTAAAGAGGATGCCATTTGAGGCATGCATTCCATAGGCTTCACGGTAGTTCACCGTGATCCAGTACGCGTAAATTTTCGCGGCGGCGTAAGGCGAACGCGGATAGAAAGGTGTCTTTTCGCTCTGCGGAACTTCCGCCGCCTTCCCGTAAAGCTCAGACGTCGAGGCCTGATAAAACCGCACTTTCTTTTCAAGGCCCAGGATCCGGATGGCCTCCAGGATGCGCAAGGGTCCCAGCGCATCGGCATTCGCCGTGTATTCAGGCGTCTCGAAGCTCACATGCACGTGGCTTTGCGCTGCAAGATTATAGATCTCATCAGGCTGAACTTCTTGGACCACGCGAATGAGATTCGTGGCGTCCGTCATGTCGCCATGGACGAGCCTGAAATGCGGATCACCAACATGAGGATCCTGATAAAGTGAGTCAACGCGGCCGGTGTTAAAAGAGGACGACCGCCTTTTGATGCCCCAGACCCGATAGCCCTTTTTCAAAAGGAATTCGGTCAAATAGGCTCCGTCCTGGCCGGTCACGCCAGTGATCAATGCACGCTTTTCCATAATCAAGCCGCTCTGAGTTGCCTTAGATTGTCGCAATACCAGCGATAAGTTTGGGTTAGTCCCTCTTGAAGGGATGTTTTTGCTTTCCAGCCCAACTGGGAAAGCCTGGATACATCAAGCACTTTGCGAGGCGTTCCATCAGGGTAAGTCGGATCGTAGGTAAGGTCACCCTCGTAACCAACGACCGAACGCACCACTTCCGCGATAGAGCGGATCGTCAGGTCCTCGCCGGTTCCCACATTAAGCGCAACTGGCCCGCTATACGTTTTCATGAGAAAGACGCAGGCATCCGCCAGATCGTCTACAAAGAGCAGTTCGCGAAGGGGCGTCCCTGTCCCCCAAACCTTAACTTCGGGAGTGTGTTCGACTTTCGCCTGATGAAACCGCGACATCAGAGCAGCCGCCATATGAGAGTGCTGCGGATGAAAATTGTCGTTGGGGCCATAAAGATTGGTCGGCATGACCGAGATGAAATCGCAGCCATGCTGTTCCCTGTAGGACTGGCAGAGTTTGATGCCTGCGATTTTGGCCAGAGCATAGGCCTCGTTCGTTTGTTCGAGCGGACCCGTGAGGAGAGCCTCCTCCTTAATGGGCTGGGGCGCTTCGCGAGGGTAGATGCAAGAGGAACCGAGGAAGAGAAGCTTCTCGACACCATGCTTCGACGCCGCGTCAATGACATTCAACTCGATCATAAGATTCTGATAGAGAAAATCCGCTGGATGGAGCTTGTTGGCGAGGATGCCGCCCACTTTCGCCGCGGCTAAAAATATCGCCTGAGGCCTCTCGGCGGCCATCCATCGCTCCACCGCAGCGCTCGATTGCAAATCGACCGTTTCTCTATTGGTGGTCAGAAGAATGCAATTTTCGCCCGTAAGACGGCGCACCAACGCGCTTCCAACAAGACCACGGTGGCCGGCGACCCAGACACGCTTTCCAATTAAATCAAAGCTCACCCGGTCCTCGAGAAGTTTTTTCGGCTGTGACTGATGGAAACACAAAACGGCTACACGCCAAGGTACCCTCTGACGCTATGGACTATTCATTTCGAGTGGTGACCTCAATAGGGTTCGCCTCGCAATGCACATGTTTGTGCGTTCATAGCTCATCAGTTGCCACCTGTTTGAGGCCATTTTCCGGGTTTTTCATGTCCCCATTACGGCGATCGCGCCGATCAATTCGAGGTTGAGAATTCTGGTGCTAGCGATATCGCCGGATCGCAACCATGGCCATGGATACAAGCAAGAGTGCGCCACAAGTATCGAGCACAACATCTCCGAAATGGCCGGTCCGTGCTGGAGAAAAGCTTTGATGCCACTCATCAAGCGAGGCAATTAGGAAGGTGCACGCGATGGCCAGACCCGCCCAAATGATCCGCGTGCTGTTCGGAAAGGTCGCCGAGAAGGCACGAAGCCAGAGATAACCGAAAATGCCGTAGCCGAGGAAATGCCCTCCCTTTCGCAGGACAAGGTGCAGCCGATCAAAGGTGACCGGGTCCACCTGTCCGAACAGCCACGTCAATGTGCCTTCCAGGAGCGACCCCGTGTTCCCTGACGATCCGAAGAAGGACTCCATGGCGATGACCATGGTCCAGAGCACGACCGGCAGCCAGATGCGGAGCACTGATGTCTCTTTCTTCAAGCAGTTAGACCCCAAACGGCGCAGCAAAAAATGGCCCCGCTTCCTACGCTGCCCCTTCGCGACGGCCTCGCCAGAGATGTATCATGGGTTGAGCCTGGGGCGAGTGTCTTTTTTACGTTGTCAGTTAGCGGTGATGAAACCGGGGGGCTCGCTAGTTCAAGCTCAGGTTTGTCCTGCAATCCGCCGCAGCATGACAGGAACGCGGCTGGCCCGCATTGCTGCCGCCATGGCGTTCGCCTATAAGGCAAGCGCTTACTGCCTTTCGCGGGAGACGCAAAATGTCGTGGATTCGGCTCGCGGCCTGGAGTTTTCCATTTTTTGCAATTTTCATTATCGTTCCCACGGCGGCTGTTCGTGCGCAGACTGCGGACATTATCGTACTCAATCGGCAATCTTTAAAACTCCACAAGCAAGGCAAAGACAAAGAGGCCACAGCGGTCGCGGAAGAAGCTGTGAGGCTCGCTGAGCGCGCATTTGGCCCCGACCACCCGGAAACGCTCGAGAGCCTCTACAATCTCGTATCCTTATATGAGGCTCAGGGCCTTTATGGCAAAGCAGAGCCGCTTCTTAAGCGCGCCTTAGCGGGGTTCGAGCGCACATTCGGCGATGAGGCCCCCTCGACGCTGTCAGCCGTTTCCAATTTAGCCTCTCTTTATGAAAAGCAGGGCCTCTACGCGGAAGCCGAGCCGCTCTTCAAGCGCGCTTTGGATGGTCTTGATCGAACGCGTGGCCCAGAGGACCTCCAGACGCTCATCAGCGCCAATAATCTCGGGTCTCTTTATCGTGTTGAAGGCCGCTATGCGGAGGCCGAGCCCCTCTATAAGCGGGTTGTGGCCGGAATCGAGCAGATATTCGGCCCCGAGCATCCCGATACGCTTGCCAGCCTCAGCAACCAGGCTGAGCTTTCTGTCGCCCAGGGCCGCTATGGCGAAGCAGAGCTTATTTACAAACGCGTTCTCGAGGGAAGGGAGCGTGTTATGGGCCCGGATCATCCCCAGACGCTCCGCAGCGTCGCCAATCTCGCCTCGCTTCATTTCAACCTGGGGAACTGGGCGAGCGCCGTCGAGCTATGGCGCCGGAGCACGGCCGCGATTGCCGGCCGAACCTTACGCGGCGCGCAAGACATCGGGCAGGCCCCAACAGACAAGCCAAGCAGTGAGGCGGAGGAGGCAAGCTTCCAATTCCGGGGTCTCGTGAAGGCCGCATATCGCTTGACGCCTCAAGGAGGTATGCCCGACGACGAACTCTCGCGCGAGATGTTCCAGACTGCGCAATGGGTACAGAGCTCTGAGGCAGCGCCTTTGCTGAGGCAGATGGCGATGCGGGCCGCCGCCAGCAATCCGGCGCTTACGATGCTGGTTCATGAGCGTCAGGTTCTGGAGGAGGAATGGCGGGAACGCGATCGTCAGCCTAATGCCGCGCTCAGCGAGGCGCTGGAGAATCACGACACCGAAGCCGAAGCGGCAAACATGGGCAGGCTCAAAGCCATCGATGGGCGTCTTAAAGGGATCGATGAGGAACTGGCGGCGAAGTTTCCCGAATTCGAGGAGCTGGCGAACCCCGCCCCGATAACCGTCGAAGAGATTCAGGCGCTGCTCGGTGACGATGAGGCCCTGGTCCTGTTTCTGGATACCGGGAAATTGAGAACGGCGCCTGAGGAAAGCTTCATCTGGGTGGTGACCAAAACCGCAAGCCGCTGGGTGCGCTCCGCTTTGGGCACGCAGAAGCTAACGGAGGAAGTGCAGGCGTTGCGCTGTGGTCTCGACGCAGCGGCATGGGAGGGCCCGCGTTGCGAGCAGCTGACCGGCCAACGCTACACCGACGCAGACCGCAATGCCGGAAGACCTCTGCCCTTCGATTACGGTCGCGCCCATCGGCTCTATCAAGCTTTGTTCGGCCAGGTCGCGGACATCATCAAGGGCAAGCACCTTCTCATCGTCCCAACCGGCCCATTGACCCAATTGCCGTTTCAGGTCCTGGTGACGGCGCCAATAGCGCCCGACAGCGATGACAAATCGGCGGCCTGGCTCATCCGTAATCATGCGATCTCGGTCTTGCCGACCGCATCGTCGCTAAATGCGCTTCGCCGGCTGCCACAGCCGAGCGCAGATAGGCCCATGATAGGCTTTGGCAATCCTTTGCTTGAAGGTCCCGATGGCCCCGATGCGCAAGGCGCCAAGGAAGCACGCGACGACAAGACCTGCGGCGCAATCTCGGATGCGCCGGTTGCATCAATTCCTCCGCCGCGTGGCGTGGGAGAAATCCAAATGATTGGCGGATTGGCCGATGTCTCCTTCCTGCGCAAGCAGGCGCCGCTTCCAGAGACAGCCGGCGAGCTTTGCGCCGTCGCCCATGACGTTCACGCCGAGCCAAGAGACATCTACCTCGGCGCGCGCGCCGAGGAACACGTGGTCAAGCGTCTAAGCGACACCGGAGAGCTCGCCAAATATCGGATCGCGCATTTTGCGACGCATTGCGCGCTGGCTGGCGACGCCGCCGGGAAGGCCGAACCCGGCCTCATCCTGACGCCGCCCGATACGCCCAGCGAGGCCGATGATGGCTATCTGACCGCCTCGGAGATCGCCGCGCTGAAGCTTGATGCCGATTGGGTCATCCTGTCAGCCTGCAATACAGGGGCTGGGGGCGCTCCGGCTGCGGAAGGGCTATCCCGCCTCGCCCGTGCATTCATTTTTGCGCAAGCCCGCGCTCTTCTTGTCTCGCACTGGGAGGTCAACCCGGAAGCGACCGTCAAACTCATTACGGGCGCCATAAACCGGCTCGCTGCCGACATGTCCGTGGGCCGCGCCGAAGCAATGAGGCAATCCATGCTCGACCTTATCGATCATGGCAAGGCCGAGGAGGCGCATCCGGCGATCTGGGCGCCGTTCGTGGTTGTGGGCGAAGGCGGAACTGGAAGATGAGGGCGCTGCGGCACATCAACTCATGTCAGCCGCATCTGCAGAGGGACGGCCATTCCTGTCCGCCGATCGGGAGTCAGCACTCTGTCGATGAGCTTTCTGCAAAGCTGCACGCGAGCCTGGCGCACTGCGCCTTATCCGGGGGCGTTCCTTAACATCAGGTAAAGATTGGTTTTGTTTCGTAAAACAGCCCTATAAGTAAGCATATAACTATCTCCCTTGACAGGGATGACGATTCCTCGGTCAGATTGGCCAAGTTCGTCTCAGGCTGACTGGTCGCCAAAGCGGCCGTGGAGCGGCCATGCAGAACTACTCTAAATAGTGCAGCCACACTTTCACCAATTTTTTATCCATGTTGCAGCCCCGCGAGGCGCGATTGCAGTTCACCGCCGCGCCTCCGCCGTTGTGTTCTGTTACTTGTAAAGGCGAGTTCGATTATCCATGATGCGTAAGATCCTCCCTCTCCTCTTTGCCGCGGCGCCGTTCACTTTGGCTCATGCGGGGGAAGAAGCCCTCACAGGCGCAGCATTGCAGACCGCGGTCTCGGGCCGGACGGTATATATTAACACGCCGATGGGCGAGGTTCCGATCCGCTATTCAAAGAATGGCAGCGTCAGCGGGCATACGGAGCTTGCGGTCCTTGACGGGGAGTCGACGACTAGGGATCGTGGCCGCTGGTGGGTTGCCGAAAACAAGCTCTGCATTCGCTGGCAGAACTGGATGTCAGGGGCGACGCACTGCTTCACCATGCATCGCGTCAGCCCTTCCCTCGTCCGCTGGCGGCGCGAGGACGGGAAGAGCGGATTTGCCCGGCTCGGGTAAGCGCCGCACCTTCAAATGTCACGGCATTCGATGCAAACGCGCTTCCTCTTTCAAGGGGGAGCGCGCTCAAAGCGCTGTATCAGGCGGCGAAGCGACGCTCGTGTTTGCCCTCCGCCACTTCCTCGATGATCTTCGCCGAGAAGGCCTCGAGATCCGAGGGCTGCCGGCTGGTGACAAGTCCCTGGTCGGTTACGACCTCCTCATCGAGCCATTGACCGCCCGCGTTGATCAAATCGGTTTTGATCGACTTGTAGGATGTGGCGCGGCGCCCCTTGATGATCCCGGCCTCGATCAAAAGCCAGGGCGCGTGGCAAACCGCCGCAACCGTTTTTCCCGCTGAGTAGAAATCCTTAATGAACGAAATCGCTCGTTGATTGACGCGAAGATAATCTGGGTTCAGCTGGCCGCCTGGAAGAACGATCGCGTCGTAATCCTGGGCGCTGACCTCGTCCAGCGACTTATCGACTTTGACAGGGCGACCCCAGTCCTTCATATCCCACCCTTTGATCTCGCCCGACTCCGGCGACACAACGTCCACAGTCGCCCCCGCCTCGCGAAGCTTCTTCATCGGCACTTCGAGTTCGGACTGCTCGAAGCCGTGCGTCGCTAGAATAGCTATCTTTTTTCCTGAGATATCCGCCATCTCTGTCTCCAGTTCTCTTTTTAAGCCGAACGGGAGAACGAGCGGGCTGTTCCATGCTGAGGAAGAGGCTATTGCGACGTTGGCGCCCAGGCGCCGAGAGCCTTCGGGGCAGGCGCGGCCGGCTTTGAGCTGGCGACATCCGGTGTCGGGCTAGCGACAACCGACTCCGATCCAGCGTTATCCAATTTCGGGCTGGCAACATCCAGTTTTGAGCTGGCGAGATCCGGTTTCGGGCTAGCGACAACCGATTTCGATCCAGCGTTGTCCGGCTTAGGGCTAGCAAAATCCAGTTTTGGGCTGACGGGATCCGGTTTCGCGAAGAGGGATTGCGAAGTGATCGTCTTCGGGGAAATGAGATTCACGATCCTGTTGAGTTCGCAGCTATTGCGGTTTGTAATCGAGAGGGCTGTATTCCCCTTGTCGTCGCCTGTGGGGCAGCGTTCAGGGTCTCCGATGGTCAGGCGGATGATATCGCTCGAAAGCCCGGAGAGTTTCCAGCCAAGCGGCAGCGGGAAGGCTTTCTGATCAAGCTGGACCATAATCATCTTCTCGCCCAGCTCTGTTCGCGCTTCGGTCACCGCCTTCCGCGATTGAAGGTCGCGGACCGACAACAACGTGGTAACCGGCGAAATGAGATCGTAAAGCCAACTTCGAACGGGCATGGAGCCGACCGGCTCCACGCCTGAGGCCGCAGTGAGCGCTTTGGACTGATCGGTCAACGCTATCAGGTAAAGATCGACATCGTCGCCCCCAACCTGCTTCAGCTTGTTGTAAAGTTGCAGCGCGGTGGCCACGCCTGAGCTATCCGCATATCCGCCATCGACAAAAGTCAAGTGTGATCCCTTGTCGAGCCCAAAGGCCCAGGGCGGCATAAGACCCGGAAAGCGCGCGCTGATCACCGCCGCTTTGATCAGTGTGGGGTCGGTCGGCCTATTGGATAGGCTGTCGAAGGAATAAAGCGTCCCGCTGCCGAGCGCCTGCAGCGGGAATGGGGCGAATGCGACCCGGTATCCTGTCTCAACCCAGGTCGCATTCAAAAGCAGGGCGGGCAAATCCCCCTTTTGTGACCAGCCGTCCGAGAATGGACGCGCCAGGAGATTCCGCTCCTTTTGGCCGGGACAGTCCTCGTCGGCGCCCTTGCCTGAGGGGCCCGTGCGCTTGAAGCTGTCGATAAAGCTTTTCTCCAGGATCCGATCCCGGCTACCCCAGGCGGAACTTCCGCTATCGCAGGGAGACTTGCGCTCGCCTTCGGAACGGAGTCTGCTGAGAATAAACCCTCGGAGAAAGTCCGGCACGAGATAGGCCAGCACCGGACTAATATGATCGTCCTGCGTGATGGCGCGGAGTCGCTTCGAAAGCTCTCCTTGCCTCGCAAAAAGCCTGTCGCAACCAGGCTCCACATCCACCGCCGCCTTCCGGTTGGTCCCCCGCGCGATGCTGTCGGCGAAAGCGGCGTTGAAGAGGCTTGCGCCGACGCTGCCTCCGGAGACCGCGCTGATTGCGAAGACATGCCGTGCGAAAGCCGGGCAGTGATCCTGCATCGTCGCAAGAAACGCCCCGGCCGTGGAGGCGGCGTAAATGCCGCCGCCTTGGGCGGCTACGACAAAAACGGGGTAGCGGCTGGAGCCGGTCTTGCGTTCCGCAAGCCACGCGTGAAACGTCGGCGCCAGATCGCCTCCTCCTGCTATCGCCGCTGTCTCTCCCGATTGACCTTCGACGCCGCCTCCTTCGGTTCGTATGATGCCGAAGGCAATCACCACGACGGCGGCAAGCGGCACAAGCCCGACGGCGGTCTGGCGCAAGCCGAGCGGCAGGCCGTCCGTGAGCATGAGCAACAACGATGGCAGCGCCAGGATGACGCTGAAAATCGTTTGCAAGAACCAGAACAAGAGCCGCAGGGCGACGGCCAGTTCGATCAGCACAAACGCTGTAATCGCGAGCGGTCCCGCAAGCCGCGACGCCACCAGTGTTGCATCGGGGGCGAGAATGGGCGCCGCGACAAGGACCGCCGCCAGCACGTAGCAAAGATGCAGGAGAAGTTTCTGACTATTGGTCTTCTTCCGGAACCGGTAAAACAGCGCCAGCAAGACAATGTATGCCGCAAGCGTTATGGCCGCCGCCGCGATGACGGCATTGGGAAGGCCTGGCAGCGCTTTGAGAGCGCCACGCGCAACCCCCGTCTCGCTAGCATCGAGCACATGCCGGTACACCTGCGCGAGCCCGATGAAAAGCCCGAAGAATGGGAGGCTTGCCGCAAAAGCACTTTTCAGGTCCCGAAGGTCGAAGACCCTGCGATCGAAATAAATGTCCGCGTGATCGGGATAAATGGCGTCGATGCGGCCGGAAACCTCGACGTGATTCCAGGCATACATAAAAGTGCTGAAAAGGGAGACGGCAGCGAGACCAGCGAGCCCGCGGCCATAATCCGCATCCTCGATGATGCCAAGATACACCTCATGCATCTGGGGCACCGCTGCAAACAGGCAAGCCGCCGCGAAGCCCACAATAAGCGGTGTCAGGAAAACCGTTTGCGCGATATAGCGAAGATATTGGCTTGTCGAAATGCTAAAGCGGCCGCCTGCGCGATGCGCAAAGCGAAATGGAAATCTCGCAATCCCAATTTTGCTCAGAAATATATTCAAATCGAGCAATGCCCTCTCCCCCGAAGAGACGTGTGAATTCAGATGTCGGGCTTTTCCTTCTCCACCGGTTCGACGGACGAAAATTCCTTGATCGCGTTTCTTAAAATTTCCAGGTCGCCCGCCGAGTAAGCCAGGAAATAGACCTCGCGGAGGGGAGATTTCGGATTTTCCCTGAAGAAAGCGAGTGTGCGCTTCACAAGCAAAGGCGCGACCCTGCCCACGGGGAAACCGCATTGTCCTGTTCCCAGCATCGGCGCCAAAGCCGAACGATAGCGCTTGCCCGCCGAAATCGCCCTCAGGATATTGTCCATGGACAGTTCGATGTTGGAGAACGAGGTCGCAAGGCCTGCGCCGATGCTCCCCGCTACGCTCGCAACATGAAAAATGCGGCGGACGTTATGCGTTTTTTCCAGTTCTCCGGCAGGGGTCTGCAGAACCGTGCCGGGCTTGACGAAACTGCGAGGCCTGAGTTCGGCGGCCAGCGCCTTGCCGATGGTGTCCTCCGCGATGGATCGGCCATCCTCGTATTTCCGTGCGCCAAGCGAGCGGATGGTCGCCGACACGGATCGCCCGAAAAAGCGGTCCATCATCATGTCGGTGTTTTCAGAGTTCACCCAGGCATCGACATCCTTCGTCGCTTTGATGTTCCCCGTCTTGATACCGATGATCTGACGGGCATTCAGTTTCGCCACGAATGTTCGCGACTCTTCATCGTCCGGCTCCGCAGGCGCAAGCATGGCTGCGCGGCGCGCCATGAACCATTGCCCTGCGATGATGAGCTTTGGGTCCTCGAACTCGCCGGCCGTCAGCCTTCGGAAGAAATCCTCGACGGGGAATTCGACAACCTCGATGTCTTCCCCTTCGTCTGCAGCGCCTCCGCCTTCCGACGTTTTGTCGGTCGCGCGAACCTCGGCGAAAAAAAGATGGGTGAGTTCCGTGCTTCCCCCTGGCGACGAGAAGAATGTTGAGACCGGCGTCGCGTGGGTCAACTGATAGCCTGTTTCCTCGTGAACTTCCCGAATGAGGCATTGGAGCGGCGCTTCCTTCGCCTTGCCCTCTTCATCGACGGGAATCATTCCGGCCACGGCCTCGATGAGCCAGCCTCGCCCGCGGCCCTTTTCATGTGTCGGAAGACGAAACTGATTGACTGTTATAACGACCCGACGTTCAGGATCGTAAAGAAGCGCCGCAACCGCATCTCCGCGCTCGAACACTAGGATCGACCGCTCGGAACTCATCGTGCCGTCGAACCGCTCGTGGGAAACCGTATACTCGTCGACCGCGAAAAACGCGTCGAGCAACCGGTGTTTTCCGGATATCACGACCTGCCACGGTTTTCTCTTTTCCGGCATTGAACCCCGCATCCGGACGAACACTTTATAATGGGCCGCATGATTCTATCGACCGCTAGGCGGGATTGTGCCCGAATCTTGTCATGATGACGGCAGCTGTTGACCGAGCCCTAAGTTTCTCTGGAAATTCTTGCGGAGCAATCTCTAGCGCGCGGTGAACATTTAGAGCGTGTCCGCTTTTGATGGACACAAAAGCGCGCGCTCTAGCTCTTTGTTTTATCGTGCGTCTTATCGGAAAACCGCTTCACACTTTTCCGGACGCACTCTATCGCGCGTGAAGAAGTCTCGCGTCTGCATGCTCTGGCCGAAAGCCGAGCCCGATCACGCGAGCCGGTATCCGCGCGAGCACGGGAAACCACCGCATCAGACGCAAAAGGAAGGGCGGTTTCAGTTCGTCCGGCTGACCGAGTACGCTCTTGATGACGTTGTTTTGAATCTGCACCTGAAGCCATTGGGTGCGCTGCGCGGGCCGTTCGCGCCTTTCCTGAAGACGCGCCAGGTCCTGCATCGTCACCTGACCTGCTCGAAGAGGGTCCGCGAGGATGTTTGCCGCAGCGACCGCATCCTGGATTGCAAGATTGATCCCCACGCCGCCGACGGGCGACATGGTGTGGGCGGCGTCGCCGATGCACAGTAGCCCGGGCCGATACCATTGCTTCAAACGATCTACGCCGACGGTGAGGAGTTTGATATCGTCGAAGTTTTTCAGTTCGTCAGTGCGGCCGTCGAGAAAAGGCGCCAGACTTTCAAGTTCCTGCCGGAAGGCGGGGAGCCCCCGTTCTCGAATGCGGTCGAGAGAGCCCTTCGGAATGACATAGCCGCACTGCCAATAGTCGCCGCGATCGATCATGATCACGATGCGACCTCGGCCGAAACTGCCGACAGGCTCTTCGGGGTCGGTTTCACGGCGCGAGAGGCGGAACCACAAAACATCCATTGGGGCGCCAAGGTCTTCCACGGAAAACCCGCCCTGCCCTCTCGTCATCCCGTGGCGGCCATCACATCCGATCACAAGCGCCGAATGAATTCGTAGCACGCCATCGGGTGTCTTGGCGATGACACCCGTGACTTTGTCGCCATCCCAGATGAGATCCGTTGCTTCCGCCTTCATGAAAAGTTTGAAGGCGGGATAGGCTTTCGCTTCATCCGCAAGGAAATCCAGAAAATCCCATTGCGGCATAAACGCGATGAATTTGGCGCGCGTCGGCAGATGGGAGAAATCGGCGACGGTGGCTTCGAGATCGCCGAACCGTCCTTTCAGGGAATAGGCTTTGTGATGGGGCCTTTGCAGGAGCCGGTCGTAGAGGCCAAGCTCGTCCATGACTTGCAGCGTCGAAGGATGGATCGTATCGCCCCGGAAGTCGCGCAAGAAATCGCCGTGCTTTTCGAGGACGGCGACCGATACCCCGGCTCGGGCCAGGAGATAGCCGGTCATCATTCCGGCAGGGCCGCCGCCCACCACGCAACAGGATACCGATATATCATCCATGACTGACAGGATTCCCCGGGCTCGCCTTCCCGTTTCAATTTTCAGGCGCGGCGATTGTTCCTCAAGAACCTGTTGCGGAGCTTGCCTTCAGGCTGGCAAGCGACGTTACGCCCGCGTCCTCGATCCCGCACGGCACGATCCCTTCGAAATGCGAGAGGTCGGGACAAATGTTGACGGCGACGCCGTGAAAGGTCACCCATCGCCGCACCCGTACGCCGATCGCGGCGATCTTCTCGTCCCGGCTGCCGTTTCTCACCCAGATTCCCGGACGACCATCCCTCCTCTCGCCTTTGATGCCGTACCCGGTGAGCGCTGAGATGACCCAGGCCTCCAGCCCGTGCACGTGCCGGCGCACATCGTGCCCGCGCTTATTGAGATCGAGGAGAACGTAAGCCACAAGCTGACCCGGACCGTGATAGGTGTATTGCCCTCCCCTCCCCGTGCTGTGGACCGGCAATCGAGCCGGGTCCAGAAGGTCTTGCGGCTTTGCGCTCGCGCCCGCCGTATAAAGCGCCGGATGCTCCAGAAACCAGATGAGTTCCGTATCGCTTCCAGCAAAGATGGACGCGGCGCGCGTTTCCATCGTGGCGACGGCCGCTTCATACGCGACAGGCGTACGGCTCAGCCGCCATTCCATGCCCGCCACGTCACCCAAAGCGCTCGAATGGGCGCGCAAATTTTCAGCGAAGGCGGCGACGCTCTCATCCATCTTTTTTTGTGCGCGCCAACCTTTCCGGCGCGTCCTTTTACTGAAGCGTAACGCCTCAAGGTCATACTGCAAAGGTCTCGCGTTGCTGCGGGGCTGGGGCTTAGTCCCGCGTCGCCCCGGCGCCCCGCAGTGCAACAATCCGGCTCCGAGCCTTCGCGCTGAGACCCAGATCCCGCATAGACAATAAGTCCGGATCGTCAACTCGCCAGTGCACGCTGCGCCCGCATCCCAAATTTTTTTTGATTTACCATGCGTCGAACTGATTCAAATCAAAACTCTATGAAATGCGAATGCTATGATTATGCTCTTGGTATTTCGTGCGCCAAGGGTTTTTAACGTTATCCAGACGATCGTAAATCGGCAGCAAATTTGTAAATCGCATCATCTTTGTATCTCGGTGCATTTGTCTTCACCCTTGTCTTAGAGATTAAAAAAATTTTCTAGCTCCGTCCTGTCGAGCGGGGTCAAAAAGGGAGAGTACAAGCGTGATTCAATCCGCAAAACCGGAAATAAAAGTCGTGCCTTTGGAAACCAGCTCAAGCCTTAGAACCCTGGCTTACTGCGCACTAAAGCGCGCGATAACCGAAATGGATATCTACGGGCAGATCGAGCCGATTCGACTCGACGAACGTCAGCTGTCTCAGAAGCTCGGCGTCAGCCGGACGCCAATCCGGGAAGCCCTTACGCTCCTTGAGCAGGAGGGGTTCGTTCGCGCCGTGCCGCGACGCGGGATCTACGTCGTCCGCAAGTCGAAAAAGGAAATCTGCGAGATGATTGTCGTTTGGGCCGCGCTCGAGGGCTGGGCTGCGAGGGCGGCCGCCATGCGCGCCACTCATGAGGAGCTCAAGGCGCTCGCGGATTTTTTCGAGAAGTTCAAGGATGAGCCGCTTTCCGATCAGATGCACGAATATTCCGCGGCCAACATCGCTTTCCACCAGACAATCATCAAGCTTGGCGGCTGCGACCTCATCGTGGAGATGACCCAGAACTTGTTCATCCACATCCGGGCCACTCAGACTGTGTCAATCAGGCAGGACAACCGCGCCAAACAGTCGATCACCGAACATTTCGCCATCATAGGCGCGCTGGAAGCCCGCGACGCCGATCTCGCCGAGAAGCTCGTTCGGGAACACACGCTTGGCCTTGTGTCCCAGGTCGAGAAATACGGCGTCTTCGCGGAGTAGCGCGGGACGAGCGCCACGGGGACGGGCGCTACGATGACCGCCCTTACTTCGGAACCAATCGCTAACGAGCGCTCAACAGGCGCGCGCCCATCACACGTGGAGCCCCGTTCTTATCTGCCCAGGACCGCTCCTGCTCGTACCGCTTCATGCGGGAGAAAAGAAGCGCGATCTGACGCTGCTGGCCGAGCCCGATTTCCATGACGAGCCAGGCTCCGGGTTTCAGATACCGTGCGGCGTCCGCGATCACGCGCTGGTGGATCGCAAGGCCATAGGGGCCCGCGTCGAAGGCCTCTCGCGGCTGCCCGTCGAGAAGGTGGGCGCTCTCGCCCTCCAGCTTCCCCGTGGAAATGTAGGGCGGGTTGCAGACGATGAGATCGACCGAGCCCACGAGTTCCTCGTCGGGAAGCGACGAAAAAAGATCGCCCTGGCGAACCTCGACGCGCCCTTCAAGCCCGTGCCGCGCAACGTTCCTCCGCGCCAGCGTGACGCACGCATCCGTGAGATCGCTCGCGCAGACGCGGATGTCGGGCCGGGCATGGGCCAGCGCGCATGAAAGGTTGCCCGCTCCACAGCACATGTCGATGACGCGGACCGGCGCCGCCACCTCTGCGCTCTTGAGAAGGTCGAGCGCGGCGCGCGCCAGAAGCTCCGTTTCCCGGCGCGGAACGAGCACCTCGTCGCTGGTTTCGAAGGCGAGGCCCATCCACGTCATGATCTCGCCAGGCTTGACGACCGGCTCCGGGTTCATGAAACACTCCGTGTTCGGGATTGCAAGACCGATGCCGGCAAATTTCGGGCGATGGTCCGTATGGCGGGAGGCCGGCTTGCGGCATTTTGTATGCAATCTGCGAATGGCGGCATCTGCTTGTCAACTTGTCCCTTACGCCTTGCGCCCATCGTCCTTATTGCAAGAGATCTTAACGGAAAGCGCTTTTCCGACAGGTTAATGCGCTCCAGCCATTGTTAAGCCCTTGATATTGTGGGGACAAATTCCAAACGGAACGCCGTCGCCGCCGCCTCTGCCGGAGCTTTTTCGGCCGCGGAGCCCGGTTAATTTCCGAAGCGCGAACATATTTAACGGATTTTTCCGCGTCCCAGTAAAGAAAAAAAATCCGGCCTTATGTAGCAAGCGCACCAACGAAATCATAGCAAAATCAATGCCATATCCCGTAAATTGCGGGGATGGCAGAACCCCACGTCATAAGCGCCCTAAAGGCGAAGCAGGAAGAGATCAAGAAGCGAATCTCCGCTCTTAAGAAAGAGATCAAGGCTCAGCGCAACGAAATTGCGTTGGTGCGCTTGCTACATAAGGCCGAAAAAATCCGGCATTAAATTAAATTTAATGGGCAATTTGTTTAGGATAAAAGGCTGATTGTTTTCAGTCGCTTAGGTTAGCTCGCTTACGTCCAAACCGCAGGCACGATGGCCCTCCTTTCGCGCGGGATGAACCAGATTTTAACCAAATATATGGGCGGAAATAAATCCGGCGCGCTCCTGTTAACCATCTTTGTATTAATGGCCGGCGCGGCGACGAACCGTTTACCATAAGGCTTGCGGTTGAGCGCCGTTCACTAAGCTTTCGGCCTTTAGCTTGGGACAAACGAACTCTTGGCAACATGGCAGGACCGTGAGGCAGTGCGCAAGGGTTAAAGGGATGCTTACGCTTGCAAGAGCACTACCTTTTGCAATGGCGGAAATTCTGAACAGCCCTCATAATCCAAAATACTGTCTGAGCAGCGGCCCTGCCGTTTCCCACGCGCTGGCGACAGATGCGACAGTTGACGCGGCTTGCGATATCGCGCCGAGAGTCGCTCTGATCATGCCCGGTTTGCGGTCTTTAGCAGGGTGCGCGGCCTGCTCGTTCAAGTAGGCGATCTGTTCGAGCAAAGCCTCTCGTTCCGAGCTGGGCATAGAATTTTCGCTGGCGATCGCCTGCGTCAGCGCTGTTAGCGCATTGCCAACATCCTTATCAATGGCGACCCTTTGCATCTGCGTGACCTGATCGCCAATGCCGATTTGGGATTGATGGAACGTCCCGCCTGAGATGTGGACATGGGTGCGGGGAGCGTGTCGGGGTTTTTGATTGGTCATCTGCGACGCGGCCCTGTATCCAGCCTCAGTGAGATACACATATTCGCGCTTGCTGAAGAGCCCCAATATAAAAACTCCGCTACCGGGCTTGTTGTCGAACGGCGCCATCGGTCCCGTATCGACAAAAAGCGCAGTCTCTAATTCTTTTAACGCAAGATCAAAATCAACTTGGGATACCCCGCCTTCCGTACAGTGTTTTTGCTGAAGGTCAGCGAGACTGATTCCGACATAATGCTCTGCAAGTTCTCGCGATGATAATCCTTTCTCCAAAAAATCCTCTCGCACCTCTTGCAAAATGCTGCCTGCAAGCTCGCATAGCTCGCGAACATTACCGGGACGCTTTTTAACAGCCATTGTCGCCCTCTCTGGCACTAGCGCGGTCGAGATCGCCCTCGACCGGCGGTTCAAAAGTCATTCCAGCCTCGAAATCGTCCAGCCGGACACGTTGTAGCTGTGGCCTGTCTCGGCAAGCGTCTCGTCACCATGATCGCGCCACCGGATCGCCTCGCCGGTGCGGATGAGTTCGCGCTCGAATTCAGCAAATCCACCGAGCACAGTCAACATCAAGCGCTTGTCCGCTTTTGGATCAAGCCTCTAATTTTTGTGCAGAATTCTTGATTTATGAAACGCCGTTATTCCAGAACTAACCGGCTTACGCCTCCGATTGGCGCTCATCAACGTAAGGAGCAACCTTGATCGTATCGGCGCGACCTCTCGCTTGCGCGAGATCGTAGTTGAGCTGCATGCGCATCAGGTGTTCCATCTTGGGGCCAAAGGCCTTTTCGATCCTGAGCGCCATGTCGGCGGTTAAAGCTGTTTGCTCCCTGAGCAGGTTAGACAAAGCCTGCCGGGTAACGCCAAGTGCAGCGGCGGCGGCTGTTACCGTCAAACCATGCGGCTCCAATATCTCCCGCCTGATGAAGCCCCCGAGGTGGGGCGGATTTTTCATGGTCATGGCCGCTCCTAGTGATAATCAATCAGGTCCAACTCGCTCGCCTCGCCATCCTTGAAGCGAAAAATGAGCCTCCAGTTGCCTGTGACGGTTACGCTCCAGAAGCCCTGCAAGTCACCCTTTAGTGGATGTAGTCGCCAGCCAGGGAATTTCCCGATCTCCTCAACAGAATTCGCCGCATCGATTGCTGCCAGAATATCCGCCAGCTTCTCGGCTTGGGCGGCGGCAATCCCACGCGGATTATCACTTATGGCGAAATGATTTGATCGGCATCCCGTCCCGGCTAGAATATAGCACGGCAAGTGTCAATTGACAATTGACACTTGACGAACGGAGGTCGCTTACTGTGCCAGCGTGGCAATTTGAGAACGGGGACTCATGCAAGCAAAACGGGAACTGCGCAGCGAAGGCCGTGCACGCCTCGACACTGCAAGAACAAGCACCTCCGATATGGCGCGCGTCTACACGCGCAAGGCGGCTCGGAAGAAGTTGACTGCAAGCGGCGCGGCGAAGCTCCCATATCGCGCAAGCATTGTCCCACCAATGAAAATCCTCAACAAAAACAGCGATTTTGGCGAAGAATGGTGGACACGACAGGGGTGTGAGAAACCCGATAAAACAGAGACTTAGGTAAAAGAGTGGGACAATTTCTCCTCATAGAACCGCATAGCTTTTTTTGGAATTGTCCCACCACGCGTATTTAACTGCCGCCCCTTCTAGACGCCCGCTCATCTCCCCAAAGCCGGAAAAACTTTCGCGCCAGCGAGATTGGGCATTCAAGGCCAAGAGGAGACTCTGAGATTAGCTTCGTCGTCGGCGCCGCCAATGGCTCCGAAGATCAGACGCGGCCAGATGAAATTACTTAAGTGAGGGCGTTTAATCGCAGCTCAAGCGGGCAGCAACAAGGGCCGGAAACGGCTTCGCCTGCGCTGTT
>JBAVVQ010000537.1:0-2159 GCA_049697375.1 Rhodomicrobium sp. | reverse complement strand
ACAGGATCGTGTCGAACTACCCGCATATGCTGAGACGGCGGCTAGGGCGCGGCATGGTGGCCTATTGGGGGCATGGAGCCAATTTCCAGTCGAAGAGCAGCAATACTCTGCGCGAGCGCTGGAAGCGACTGCTGGCGACGCAAGTGGATTACTGGTTCGCCTATACGAGTATGTCAGCCAAGATAATCGAGAATGCGGGCTTCCCCTCCGAGCGAATCGCCTGCCTCAACAATTCCATCGACACGAGAGAATTTCGCAGTCAGTGCGAAGCAGTCGAGCCGAGTGAAATTGCAGCGATACGGGAGGCTGCCGGCATTCCGCTGGATGCGGTCGGCTGTTCTGCGGATCGCTTTACTCGGAGAAGAAACTCGATCTTCTGATCAACGCTTGCGACTTGCTAGCGAAGCAAGTCGGAAATTTTCATCTCGTTGTCATAGGAAGCGGGCCTTCGCTTCCAGACTTGCAGCGCGATGCTTCCTCCCGTCCCTGGATTCATCTGGTTGGAATACAGACCGGCCGCACGAAAGCAGCTTGGTTCAAAGCGGCTCGTGTTCTTCTCAATCCTGGGGCAGTCGGGCTGCATGTGCTGGATTCGTTTGTCAGCGGCCGCCCGATGGTGTCCACAAAGACCGCCCTGCACGGGCCGGAGATCGCTTATCTGGAAAGCGGCGTCAATGGGCTTCTGACTGACGACGATACCGCCGACTACGCTTCGGCCGTGATCAAGATACTGATTGATAATGATTTCGCGTCAAAACTATCTGAGCGCGCCGTCGAGGCGTCGCATCTCTATTCCCTGGAACTGATGGTTCAGAATTTTCTCTCAGGGCTTGAGGCGTGCCGGCAATTGGGAAGGTGGGGCCGTTAACGATGTCAATGCGCCATGCAGTTGAAACGGTTGTAGCTGGCCTGCGCCGCTTCAGAACCTGGACCAAGCTGAGGACCAAACGCAAGTTCCTCACCTATGGACCCGACATCCATGTCGGCGGTGGGACGCGCCTGTGGGCGCCGCACCATATCAAGATCGGCCGCAGCGTCTATATCGGCAAGGAGGTGTCGATCGAGGCTAACGCCGATATTGGCAACTACTGCATGTTGGCCAATCGTGTCGCCTTTGTGGGACGCCATGATCACGATCTGCACCAGCTGGGTCTGCCAATTCGTTTCGCCAACTGGATTTGCGACGAAAAGGTTCCCGCCGAACTGCGTGAAGAGGAAGTCAGGCTGGAGCAGGATGTCTGGGTAGGCTACGGCGCGATTTTGCTGACTGGCGTCGTTATTGGACGCGGCGCTGTTGTCGCCGCCGGCGCTGTCGTTACGAAGAACGTGCCTCCCTACGCCATTGTCGCCGGCGTCCCGGCGAAGATTGTGGGATACCGCTTTTCAAAGAGCGAAATATCCTCGCATGAACTGAGTGTCGACGGTGGCGTGTTCCGGAGTTCGGAACGGGGAAGACGGTACTTTACCATCGAACCCACGCATGTTCGCCCCATCCCCAAGACAGCGCCTTCGCTTAAAGCGGCCGAATAACGGCCGTCCTCATCAGCCAGGAACATTATTGCATTATTCGTGTGGGAGATCGACGTGCAGGAATATATCAGGAACGATTTAAGCCAGTTATCGCCCCGGGTGGAGGCGCTTCTTACAACTTATCGAGAGAAAAAAGCTATCCTTGGCGTTATTGGTCTCGGATATGTCGGTCTTCCCCTTTCTCTGGCCGCGGCCCGGGCCGGTTTCAAGGTCATAGGATTTGATATCAATTCGGAGCGGGTGACACGCATCAATAATGGCGAAGCCATTATCAAGCATATCGCTCCGGAGGCGATAGCGTCTTCTATCAGATCTGGAAAATTTGCGGCGACGAATGACTTCTCTCGGCTGCGCGAAGCAGATGTCATTATGATTGCGGTGCCCACCCCGCTGTCGAAACAGCGTGAACCGGACCTGTCCTACGTCGTCAATACCGCCAAGGCGATCGCAAAAACGCTGCGTCCCGACCAGCTTATCATTCTTGAATCGACAACCTATCCGGGCACGACCCGGGAGGTTATGAAGCCAATTCTCGAAGACACCGGCCTCATCAGCGGGCGCGACTTCTTTCTCGCCTTTTCGCCAGAACGCGAAGACCCCGGCAACCAGAAATTTGAAACGTCGACTAT
>JBAVVQ010000536.1:0-10191 GCA_049697375.1 Rhodomicrobium sp. | reverse complement strand
TCGCGACGCTATCGAAGAGGCGTCACTGGCCCCGCTCCCGGCCCCGTCCAATCAAAAACTAACGACTTCTCACGCAGCCTCGGCCGATTGCGGACACGGGGCCGATTTCATATCTATTTTCCGGCAGGCTGCCTTAAGGTCATAATCCCCCGTATCGCCGCATTCGAAAAATGGGCGCGGCGCCAGGCCGGATTGCGGACATCCCTAGCACAAACGTCCGCTCGTTTAGGAGGATCTGGATGGGCGATGTCAGTCAAGCAGAAGCCTTGCCGCAACAAAATGCCCATGGACCGATGGCCGGGGCTACGATCGCCGCGCTCGGGGTCGTCTACGGCGATATCGGGACCAGCCCGCTCTACGCTCTCAAGCAGGCTGTAGGGGCTGCGGGGATGACCCCTGACGCCGTCGCAGGAGTCGTGTCGCTGATCCTCTGGTCGCTGATCCTGATCGTCTCCTTCAAATATGCCATCCTGATTTTGCGGGCCGATAATCATGGCGAGGGCGGCATCATGGCGCTGCTGGCCCTTCTTGACGCACGGCACGCGCCAGCGGGGAGCTGGCGAGCCTCACTGCTCATCTTCGGCTTGATCGGAGCTGTGCTTCTTTACGGCGATGGAGTGATAACGCCGGCGATATCTGTGCTGAGCGCGGTGGAGGGCGTAAAGCTCGATGCCCCGCAGCTTGCGCCGGCGGTGGTTCCCATCAGCATTGCAATCCTGGTTGGCCTGTTCCTGGTGCAACGCAAGGGCACGCAGTATATCGGCAATATTTTTGGCCCGGTGATGGTGGTCTGGTTTGTCGTCATCAGCTTGCTCGGACTGCGCGGCATCATCATGGCGCCGGGTATCATCGCCGCTGTCAATCCGCTCTATGCCCTGTCGTACCTGACCAATGTTGAGCCTCGCATCGGATTTGCCGTACTCGGGACCGCGTTTCTGGCCGTCACGGGAGCCGAGGCGATGTATGCGGATATGGGCCATTTCGGCCGCGCGCGCATCCGCCAGGGCTGGTTCGCCGTGGTCTTGCCCGCACTGATGCTGAACTACTTCGGCCAGGGGGCGCTCCTTCTTTCCAAGCCGGAGGCGCTCGAGAATCCGTTCTATCTGTTGGCTCCAGGATGGGCGCATTATCCACTTGTCGGGTTGGCGACGTTTGCCACCATCATTGCCTCGCAGGCGGTGATCTCGGGCGCGTTTTCCCTGACCCAGCAATCGATCCAGCTGGGCTTTCTGCCGCGCATGCGGGTGTTTCATACGGCCGGTCATGAAAAAGGGCAGATTTACATTCCAATGGCGAACTGGCTCCTTGCCGCCGGCACGCTCGGCGCGGTGCTTCATTTCGGCTCGTCGGACGCCCTTGGCGGCGCTTACGGCATCGCCGTGTCCATGCTGATGGCGATCACAACGGTGCTGGCCGCTCTGATTGCCCTGAGATGGGGCTATAACCCGGTAGCTGTCATTCTGGTCAATGGATTTTTCCTGATCATTGAGCTGATCTTCGTGGCCGCCAATACCGCCAAGCTGCTCGAGGGCGGCTGGTTCCCGCTGGCCCTGGCGGCCGTCATCGCCGTGCTCATGCTGACATGGCGCATGGGCTGGATGCAGCTCGAGCGCCAACGCTCCAAACTCCGGCAAAGCGAAGAAGCATTCATGGCTTGGATGCTCGCGCATCCTCCGCTGCGCGTGCCGGGCACGGCCGCCATCTTCACGGCCTCCAGCACCGGCATCCCGCTCAGCCTGACGCATCATCTGAAGCACAATCAGGTGTTGCACGAGCGTGTGCTGCTGATGTCGACCCTCAGCTCCGATGCGCCGCGCGTGGATCCCGCTCAGCGCGTCAAGATCGTACCCGTCGGCCAGGGCATTTTTCGGGTGATCCTGTCCTTCGGTTTCATGGAAAGCCCCGATGTGATGGAGGCGCTGAAACTCGCGAGCAACGCTCCGGAATTGCGCGGCGTCGATCCCGAGCGGATCACCTATTATTTCCGCCGGGTGATGGTCGTCCCGAGGGACGACGTGCCCGGGATGGCGTTGTGGAGAAAGGAGCTGTTCGCGGCGATGCACCTCAATGCGAATTTGCCGGCCGCTTATTTCGGTGTGCCGACTCCTCAGGTGGTTGAAGTCGGCCTCGAAGTTGAGATCTGATGTGGGAGTAGGCCGGAGGCTTTGCTCGTAGCTCTTGGAGACGCCTTTGAGCCGTTCTGCTCCACTTCGCGCAGCGGTTTTCCGATAAGACGCACGACAAAATAAAGAGCTGGGGCGCGCTTTTGAGTCCATCAAAAGCGGATACGCTCTGAAGATGGAAAGAAAAATGAGGCAAGCCCGAGACGGAGAGCGCAAGGCGGCGGCCGAGCAGTTCGGCATGATTGAGCACGAGGGACGCAAAACGATTCTTGCCGAAATTCACGCGCGACCTTTTCTGCCAATTGAAGCGCCTCGGCGAATCTATCACTTCGCCTTCGCGACCGGAGAGGAAAAAGCGGTCGACGACAGCAAGGCAATTGCCGATCTTTGCGCGAGAAGGGGCGTGGCGAAGCCGCCCGAAGACGCCAAATTCCATCACGTGCAGCTGGCGGATTGGGACCTTCGCTGGGAACAGCACACCGAGTTCTCAACCTATACATGGTCGACCATGCTTGGCGCGGCGGAGCCTTTTACACACCCCGATCCTTTGGCGGCAAAGGAGATCGCTTTTCTCGCGCCGGGGCCTCTCGTGGTCGCAACGCATCTGGCGCTTATCGAGGCCGGACCTTCTTCCGAAAGTCTCGCGGCATTGTTCAATGTTCAGAGCCTTTGCGTCATTGGCGCAGCCAAAGGCGGGGCTCAGGTCCTGACCGATTTTATCCTCGATGCCTGCGGGTTTACGCGCCTGCTCATCCGATCGGAAAAGCTCGGCTCCGTAAGAGCGGGTCGGCTCGTTCAGCGCGTTCTGGAGATTGAAACCTACCGCACGCTGGCCCTTCTCGGCCTTCCCGAAGCGCGCCGGGCCGGACCAGATCTGGAGCGCATGGAACGGGAAATCGCTGAGATCAATCACGCTTTGAGCGAGACCCGCGACCAGCGCACCAGCGAGGATCTCCTGAGACGCTTGAGCGACCTCCTCGCCGGAAGCGAGGCGCTTTCCACGCAGATGGCGTTCCGTTTCGGGGCGAGCCGCGCTTATCACGCGATTGTCAAAAACCGTCTCGATCTCATCCGGGAGGCCAAAGTCGGCAGCTACACGACCATTTCCGCCTTCTTTAGTGCAAGGCTTGATCCTGCAATCGAGACTTGCAACGCTATCGAAGCGCGCCAGGCGCGCCTCTCGCGCCAGGTTGTTCGCGCCATCGATCTCATGCGCACCGGCATCACGTTCGAGCTTGAACAGCAGAACCGCGACCTGCTCCAGGACATGAATCGCCGCGCGCGCCTGCAGTTGCGCTTGCAGGGTTTCGTTCAGGGCTTCTCCACGGCGGCGCTTGCCTACTATCTGTCTGGCCTCACGGTCTATCTCGCCAAGGGAATGAGGGATGCCGGATGGTTGCCCAAGAACGTGACGGCGGACATGTTTGTGGCCATGGCGCTTCCCCTTACGATTTTGGCGTCATGGTCCTTTATGGAGCGCGTGCGGCGGCTCACCATGAAGGCCCGGAAAGAGGAGAATGTGAATTGAGCGCAGAGCGCTTCCACGGGCGAACCGCGATTGAAAGCCACGACGTTCCTTGCGCGTTTCAGACTGCACTGTCGCTTCGGTCGGCCTCTTTCAAGTAAAGTCAAGATTATGGCAACGCCGACAGGCGAGATGCGGGGCGGCATACAAAATCTCAACCTGTTTCGAGCAATCAGGACAAACGAAATGTGCCCGCTGGCGGCCTGCTGGACCTGCTATCCACGCGATCTGAATATGGCCCTCGCCATGACTACTTAGATGAAGGGTTTCAACGCCTTCTTCCAAGAGACCGGCGCCTCGAAGCTCGCGAATGCTGAACGAGGGTGTCTCCTCGATGGTCCGTCGCTTTGTCATTCAACCACCCAAATATTTTGGTTACACGCTGCCAAACATGGATCTCAGTGCCGGGCACGGTTGGCGTATAGAGTATTACATGAGTGGTCAGTTCGGAAAAGGCAGCGCTGCAGTTCAAGCGGATGCCCGAAGGGCAGGCCCAGTTCGAGATGATGCGCTGAGCCCTTGCGCTGGTGGACGCGGCATCCTCAAATAGACAAACCTCTTCATCTATGGAGTGCCTGTCATGCCCAGTAAGCCCGGTTTCCGGCTCGGGATCTACATGTGCAAGGATCTCGAGATTGTCGATTTCGCTGCCCCTTATGGCGTTTTTTCCGTTGCGCGGCGGCTCGACCCTGAGCTCGACGCATTTTTTGTCGCCGAATCTTTCCGGCCGGTCCAGGCGCAGGCGGGCTTCACCATCATGCCCAACTATGCCTTCGCCGATGGGCCTGACATGGACGCATTCCTTATCCCGGGCGGCTTTGGCACACGCCAGGAGCTCAATAACGGCCGCCTGCACGCCTTCATCCGCGCGCTGCCGGATAAGACGCTTCTCGTCTCTGTCTGCACCGGCTCGTGGATTTATGGCCGCATGGGTCTACTCGACGGGCGCATGGCGACCAATCGCAAGGAACCGGACCGCCTCGAAAGCTCGAAGATGGGAAAGGTCCCCATTGACCGGCTCGCCGAAATTGCCCCGGCCTGCCGCATCAGCCGCGCGCGAGTGGTGGACAGCGGCCGCATCGTTACCGGGGGCGGCATCGCGTCGGGTATGGAGGTCGGCTTCCATTTGCTCCGCCGTGCGGGCTATGGGGAGGACTTCATCACCGAGGTGGCGCGCATCATGGAATACGCAGCGGCCTATGAAATCTATCGCGGCGATATCGCCTACGATCAAGACGCCGCATGACACGAAACGAAGGCAAGCCGTTCAGAACGCGCAGCTCCGCCGCCGCGCGCAATCAATCTACTCACCCCGCCTTGAGCAGGGCCAGGAGGCGTTTGCGAATAAGCCGTTTGACGTCCCCGCTCATCAGCTTTTTCCTGAAGCGGTCCCTCACGTAAAATACGTCAACCGCCTTCTCGCCAATGGTGGCGATATGAGCCGATGCGATATCGAGCTCCAGATCGCTAAAACCGCGCGCTAAATCGAACAAAAGGCCTGGGCGGTCAAGAGCGTGAACCTCGATCACGGTGAGTTCCTGCGAGGCCGTGTTATCGATGATGATGTCCGGGGTTACGCTAAAGGCGCGGATGCGCGATTTTTGCAGACTGCGGGCGGTTTCAAGCGTGTCGATGGCTCGCTTTCCAGAAAGGATGGCGCTGATCGTGTGCGAGATTTTCTGCGCCCGTTCGATCTCTTCGCTGTCGGAAAAAAGCCGCTGCAGGAAGAGCGTATCGAGCGCCAAACCGTCGCGAGTCGTCGAAATCTGAGCGGAAGCGATATTGGCGCCGGCGGCTGCGCATGCGCCCGCGAAAATCATCAAGAGCCTTGGAGTGTCCTGCGTCACAAGCGTGAGCTCTGTGAGCGGCTGGACTGTGTCGCCCTTCACCCCGGTGACGAGTGTGAGTTCTGTCAATGACCGGAACTCATCGCATTTGGCGTCGAACGCCACGACCGGCCGCTCGCTTTCGAAGGCGCGGATGATCTTGGCGTGCTGCACCTGCCGTTCAAGATCGGTTTTGAGCCAGTAATCCGGTTCGTGGCGATGAACGAAACGTTCAACCTCGGCAGGCGGCCAGCCAGCCAGCGTCTCGCGCAGCCGCGCCTGCGCCGAAATGATCCGCGACATCCGCGGCTCGCGCGTATGGCCCCCGGCAAGCAGAGGCTCGGTGTCATAATAAAGCGAGCGCAAGAGCTGGCCTTTCCAGCCGTTCCAGACGCCCGGCCCCACCGCGCGGATATCGGCGACAGTGAGCAAGAGCAGGAGCTTCAACCGTTCGGGACTCTGCACAATGTCCGCGAAGGTCCGCACGGTTTGCGGGTCCGAAATATCGCGGCTTTGCGCGGTCTGGCTCATGGTCAGATGGTGCTCGACGAGCCAGGCGGCGGTATCGGCTTCCGCCGGTTCAAGCCCCATGCGGAAGGCGAGTCTCCGTGTCAGATCCGCGCCGACGATACTGTGATCGCCTTCCACGGCTTTGGCCACGTCATGCATCAAGAGCGCAAGATAAAGCGCGCGGCGGTTTTGAACGCCGGGGAAAATCTCCGTCGCCAGCGGAAGCTCATCGGCGAGCGCGCCCTTTTCCATTTGCGAGAGTATTCCCACCGCGCGGATCGTATGCTCGTCGATCGTGTAGTAGTGGTACATGCTGAACTCGGCCATGGCGACGACCCGGCCAAAATCGGCGATGAAGCGGCCGAGCACGCCCGCCTCGTTGAGAGCGCGGAGCGACCTTTCCGGCGCGTGGCGTGATGTCAAAAGCTTCAGAAATAGCTGATTGGCGGCAGGGTTGGTCCTGAAGCCGTCGTCGATCAGCTTGAGCGAGGAGCGGATCAGGCGAATGGCTTCGGGATGCAGAAGCAGGTTTCGCCGCTCCGCTTCGACAAAAAGCCGGATGAGATTGAGCGGGTCTTTCGTGAACGCATCCGGCTGCTTCACATTGAGCCGGTCGTGATCGACCCGGAAGGCGGTGGTGGCGGCAAGCCTGGCGCGGCTTCCCCAAGGGAGGATGCCCATAAAATCGCTCAAGGACGGAACGGTCTTGAGTTCCCTGATCTCCAGGCACGAGCAGACGGTGCGAGTGAGATCGCCCACATCCTTGGCAATCAGAAAATAATGCTTCATGAACCGCTCGACGCCGAGAAGCCCAAGGCGGCTGTGATACTGCAGCAGGCGCGCCATCTCCGGCTGCAGGTCGAAAGACAAGCGCTCCTCGGGCTTTCCCGCAAGAAAATGGAGATAACAGCGAACCGTCCACAGAAAGGCTTCGCAGCGGTTGAAGGTTGCTGTCTCGTTGGGGGAGAAAAGGCCGGTTTCGGCCTGCGCCTGTCCCCCCGTATTGAGGTGGACCGCAAACCAGTGCAGCATGTTAAGGTCGCGCAGGCCGCCCTTGCCTTCCTTGATGTTCGGCTCGACCATGTAGCGCGAAAAGCCAATGCGTATCAGGCGCTCGGCGCGCTCCCTGAGCTTCGCCTCGATGAACTCACGCTGGTTTCCCTGAACAACGCCGGAAAGTAAGCTCGCCTGCATCCGGTTGAACAGCGCGTCCTCGCCATGGATAAGCCGGGCATCCAGCAGCGCGGTCCTTATCGTCATGTCCTCTTTGGCCGCCTTTATGGTTTGATCGACCGTGCGTACCGCGTGCCCGACTTTATAACCAAGGTCCCAAAGGTAATGCAGAACGGATTTGACGATGCTTTCGGCCTGCGCCGTCTGTTTGTCAGGGAAAAGAAAGAGCAAATCGACATCTGATCCGGGAGCCATAAGGCCACGGCCATAGCCGCCGGTTGCGACCAGCGCCATAGGCATGGCGGCGGCAGGCTTCGGCGCGTGGTAAATATGAAAAGTAGAAAGATCGTAAATGAGCTTAACAAGCTCATCCTGAAACAAGGCAAGGGCCTTGGCGCAGGCGCGGCCGTCTCCGGTCTGTTCGAGAAGCCCTTGCGCCTCGCTTTGGGCTTGGGCTTTCAGGGCCTTGAGGCGTCGAAGAACGCCAGCACGCACCTGATCCGGGCGGCGGATTTCCCCCCGGGAGGAGGTAAGCTCTTCGCGAAGGCAAACCGGATCAAAAGGGGAGGATGGCCCTGGGCTGGCGACAGTATCCATGGCGATTAGGCAAGCAAGTCTTGCGCCAAAGCAGAAGCTCGCCGATGAGCGGGGGCGAACCTGCGTCAGTGGGTAGCTTCAGGACTTGCCGAACGGGCCGTTGACGTGAAACGTCCGCTGTTGCGCACAGCTCGAATTGGGTCCGCGCTGCACTGCAGAATTGTGCAAAGAGTACGATCGATTGTCTGTTGCCTAGAAATGCGGCGCCTCCTCAAGTTCCTTGGCGCGTTCTCAGGCTCTCTGCAATGGCGTCACGCTCGCCGTTTTTCCATGCGCTCGAAGAGGCCGCGCGGGACGATGGGCGGATGACAGTCGAAGCAGGGTTAAAATGACCGGCAGCAGAAGCTCTTTCTTCTGAAATACGATGTTGCCCATGGTTCGACAAGCTCACCATGAGGGCTAAGCCATTGAAAACACGCGACCTCATCCTGAGCCTGTCGAAGGATGAAACCAAGATTTCATTCTATTTCAGCAGCCTGCTGGCAGCCTATTCGGCGGATCGTAAATGCGCTAATTCGAAAGAGAGCGCTTCATCCAGCTTGCAACGCCCCTCAGCGTTCTGAACTCTGTGACCGAACGGGCCTGAAGATCAGGGAAACGATCGCGGACCATGCGCGAAAGGCCATTGCCGGGTCCAAGCTCAAGTAACACTGTGCAACCGAGCTCCACCAGCGCGCCGACGCACGCGGCCCAATCTATACGATGCGCGATCTGCAGCGCTAATGCTTCAATGGCCTCCGCCTTCGAAAAAACCGGCGCAGCCGTTGTTCCGGAAAGCACCGGGGCCGCGAACGGGGCCCATGCTGCTTGGCTTAACGCCATTCGGAATTTCGGCACGCCGGCCTGCATCGCAGAGGTATGCGAAGGAATTGACACCTTGAGCCGCGTGACTTTCGTCCCGCTCTCGGCAACCTCCTTTTCGAATTCCTCCAAGGCGCTTGCGGCGCCGCCGACGATGAACCGGTCCGTGTCATTGATGATTGCAATCTCGACGCCATGCTTGGCGCACAAGTGCTGCACCTGGCTTTGCGTGAGCCCCCGCACTGCTGCGAGCCCCCCCGGCGACGGATAAGCCTCATCCATCGCAGCCGCACGATGCTGCGCGAGTTTGATCAGTTCCTCCGGGGCCAACACCCCGGCGCAGCCATAGGCCGAAAGTTCACCGAGGCTGTAGCCTGCGAACGCCTTCGGTTCAGGCAGCTCTTTCTGCAGGCCTTTCCAAACAGCGAGCTGAAAAGCGCACAAGAGGGGTTGCGCCACCCTGTTCATGTGTAAGTCTTGCAAGGGCGCGCCTGCCATATCCCTGTAAAGGGCGAGTATGTTCTGAGCCTCGGGTTCTCCTGACACAAGCTCGAACATATCGGGCGACTGATCCCCCTGGCCGGGGCATAAAATGCCGAGACTCATGCTTGCAGCTCATAAAGAAAACAGGCCGCGGCCAGCACGTCGGCAGCGCCGCCGGGCGACAAATTAAGCGCAACGCAATCGCCATGCAGAGCCAGAGCGCGGCTCAGCCATGCAGGAGAGTAAACGCCGCCTTTGTCCAGAAAATCGCGAGCAGCCATCTGCACGAAGCGCAACCCTTCCGTTCCGCCGCGATGCAACAGGTTCGTGTCCTGCAAGTCCGCCATGGCAGCGAAAAGAGTTTGAATGCACGCGCGTTCCCAGCACTCAAGGCGCTTGAAAGTTGAACGGAGCGTGGGGAGCGCCACCCGAAGAAGCGTCGGAAACCCCGCAAGCGCTTCCGCGCGCGCGCCACGCGCTCCATAAAGCCGAACGGCGCAGTTTCCGTGGCTACTCGCGGCGGCGCGGCCGGCATTGCTAATCCCGTCGCCCCACACGGTGACAACCGTGTCCGCGAGAGCCTCTGCGTTGCAGTCAAGGCCGCGATGATGACGCCATCCGGCCGCCGCGGCCAACAGGCCCATACAGAAGATGCCGCCGCGATGAGTGTTGACTCCCCCCGTCGCCCGGAGCATCCGCCGCTCCGCCTCGATACCCAAATGTTGGAGACTTGGAAAGGGCGAGCCTGCAGCGCCCGCCGACGCGATCGCCTTAAAATAATGCCGGAGCGCAAAGATACTGCGCAGGAAAGTTCCAGCATCCATATCGTCATGCGCGCCGTTGTCTACGGCGCTGACGAGACCGGGCTTCGGATAAAGCAACAGCTCCGTGTGAAGAGCCCGGATTGCAGCGCGGCCAATGAAAATGGTTGATGGCTTCGAGAGCGGAAAATCGCAAAGCCCGGTCATCGGAATCTTTCCTCAAATACACTGCGAACGCTGTCCATGTCCCTGAGCCTCGCCCTGTTCATTCCCTTTGCGAGCACTTTGGGAGGATGGTTCGAGATTTCCCGCCAGGCGATAGCGTCGCCATCCGGCAGGACGATTTCGCCATCCGGACGGGGGGCCTGATGCTGGCGCTCGAAGCATTCCAA
>JBAVVQ010000535.1:0-2552 GCA_049697375.1 Rhodomicrobium sp. | reverse complement strand
CCCTTGGGGTTTAGAGTGCAGACGCGTATGCGGAGTCAGAGGAGTGTGTGATGGGAGTGAGGGTGTGGTAATCGTGCCAGACGTTGCCGTTTTTGATTTGGCGGATTTTCGACGAGGAGGCTTTTCGTTATCGCTTGGTGCCGGAAACTTCTGTGGCGTGGAAGCTGACTCGGCATTCTTCTTCGCGATTTCCATGGCGCGGTTTTGGACATCCTTCGAGCGAGCGGCCGCGAGACCTGCGCGCATCGCGCCCTTCCAAGCGTCCATGGCTTTCGTTACGAGATCCGTGAACTGCTCATGCGCGGGATGCGCCTCCTTCATGTTCTGTTCGGCCTGTTCGCCCATGGCCTGCGGGATTTCCACTGGGTTCTTGGTCATCACTTCCTCCGGTGCACAGGCGAACGAGAGTAGCAGAGGCGGCGCTACTTCTAGCCGGTACCAGCATCATCGTCTTTTCGGGGCGTCGCCGTAAGCCCGATGGTGAGCTTCGTTGAGCTTATCCATCGCGGCGGCACGCACTTTCGGATCGTTACTGCGATAAAGAGCAAGAAAAAATGGATCCCCCATCAGGAAATTGATGAGGGCTTTGGCCTTCGCAACGTCCTCCTCCCTCGGCTTGTAGTTCAGGTTGTCCGGAAGGATGTCATGAGTAAAAGCGGCGCTGTCACCGAAAGTAGGCATAATGTCCTCCTCTACATTGGAACGCTTGCAGCGATTTATCGAGCAACGGTGACACGCATGTCTTTCATGCTTTTTGCGTACCAAGCATTCTTATACTTTTCGACCAACGCCGAATATTCCTGATCCTTTGCCAGCTTGTCATTAATCTTTGCTAATTCATCTAGCTGGTCGAGTGTTTCAACACCAAGCTTCATGTTCAATGCATACTGCTTATTAAGATAAGCAGTGACCTCCGCCGCGAACTGGAGTGCGGGGGGATGTGGGCGGTATCCTTGATTCTCGCGCTACGAATAAAGCGATACATGATCTAGTCCTCCCGTGACCTGCTTTTGCATTGCGGAAGCTAGAACCTAGAACGTTACAATCAAAGCTAAGTATTCTAAGTATTCTTTCGCCTTCGCCCAAGCACGTCCAGGACAATAATCAAACGTACTAAAATATTTTGCTCTCACGACTTTTATGATTTGGCGCACGAGGAAAAGCGCTACGGCGATGAGCAGTGCGAGAACGATGATCCTGACCGCAGTGAGCGAGGGCGGCGAAGCATGCGGGCATGGTAGCACGGCGGGGGAGGATGGCGAGGGGGGCGGAGTTGCTCATGTGCAGGGCCGCAGGGTTGCGCGGGCGTAGGAGGCGCCGTCGAGGGCAAGGCGCTTCGCGCTCGCGCTGCTTGAGCAGCGCGACCCTTGACTGCGCTATCGCCCGCGCCCCTGGTAACGGCCATACACATGAGGGACCCATCACGCCGTGTTCAATGGTATAGACTTGGCGCGGTAGCGGCGATCAACCGTTCAACGGCCCAAATCTCATCGGCAAGACGACCCTGAATGTCCTTGAGCCGGGCGACCATCGCGAAATTGCTGCTGTCTAAGAGGAGCGACTTCACGTCTGCCACAAGTATGGCAGATTCAGACAGGAAATCGCGCGCCTTCGTCAGTTCCGAAGCAGTGGGGATATTCACCGGTTGAACCTGAGCCATGGTCATACGTCGTCCGTAAATGCAAAGCAGAGCGCGCCATAATATTTGAACGATATCAATAGCGCTCTCCTCCTTTCGGTCGGCTTAAGCTTGGTAAGGAGAGGGTATCGCGGCGGGGAGAGGGAAGCCGCCGATAGGGCGCAAGTCGAATAGGTGGTATAGTCTCGTAAAAGCATTATAAGCGTCATTTCCAACACGTATGTCTTTAGCTTCGGCGGTTGCTCTTCTTCAGACCGCTCTTTCATTGCTGACGCTCGTTAACTCGAATCCCTCGCTTCCGCAGTCGATGCGGGACAACGCGACAGCGGTCGCACAAGAGGCAATCAGCGAGGCACATGCTGTTCTTGCATCAAAGGCAACCTCGGCGGACGTTGCAGAAGATGACATCGCTTCGCCGGCAGACGAAGCGATAGCTCAAGCAGCTCTCGCGAATACACCGAGCATGCAAACGGCGCCGCTCGCTCCATCAAGCACGAAGGCCGGGCCCGCATATGTTGTATCCAAATCCGTCGCCGACCCCGGGAGCGGCACTCATTACCGATGCCTCGACGATCTGTGCGCCGGGATACGCTTCGAGCGTTCGGGACGTCTCCACCGCTACGAAAGAACAGGTCTACGCTGAATACGGCGTAAGCTATCCGCAGCCGCTGGGCGCGTATGAAGTGGATCATTTTATCCCGCTCGAAATTGGCGGCTCAAACGACATCACAAACTTATGGCTTGAGGCCGCGACACCCACGCCGGGGTTCCATCAGAAAGACCAGTTTGGGAACTTCGAGCACAGGCAGCTGTGCGAGGGCACCATAAGCGCAGCGGCGGCGCAGAGCCGCATGGCTTCTGACTGGTACTTGTACTGGTAAGAGGAAGTCGAGGACGCTACAGCAACTACTGC
>JBAVVQ010000534.1:0-4264 GCA_049697375.1 Rhodomicrobium sp. | reverse complement strand
GAGTGGCAATATTACATGGAAGGCGAAGCCCGCATGACGGTCTTCGACGCGACCTCCAATGCGCGGACCTTCAACTACCGCGCAGGCGACGTCGGCTTCGTCCCGCGAACGCTTGGCCATTACATTGAAAACACCGGGTCTACCCCGGTCCGCGTCATCAACGTTTTCAACAGTCCGGTCTACGAAGACATCTCGCTAAACCAGTGGATGGCGCTCACTCCTCCCGACCTTGTCAAAGGGCATCTCAATCTTGACGACATGGCGATGCGCGCTCTCCGGCGGGACTATCGGCCGGTTGTGCGTTGAGGTGCGCGAAGTCCGCTTCTGCGGCCTGAAACATCTGGCTGTGCCTTTCCTGAGCGATACGCTCAGTTGCGCCATCCATACAGCTGTTTAGGACCCAAGCAGTTTAGTGAAGTCTGCTTGGGGCGCCGCGAGCGTTAGAATCTCCCCGGAAACTCCCAGCCGCCGCCATTTCCCGAGAAGTCGAACGCATCCTCGGCGAGGTGAACGATGCCGATGCCGGCGCTGCGTCGTGGCGAAACGAAAAGGTGAACAGCCCCTAACCTCAAAAGCGCTAAACTACCTCCAAGAGCTGGCTGCGTCCGGCCGCCTGGCGTTCGCTAGCATCCGCGGGAGGACGCATGGCCCAAATCAATGTCAACGGCAAGTCCATGGACGTAGTCGCCGATGGGGCGACCCCGCTCCTTTGGGTTTTGCGGGAAGAGCTTGGCCTGACCGGCACGAAATACGGTTGCGGGATCGGCGAATGCGGGGCGTGTACCGTGCACATCAATGGCGCTGCGGTGCGCTCCTGTATGCTGGCGCTCGCTTCCGTCGAGTCCCTGGATAACATCGTCACCATCGAGGGCCTTTCGGCAAACAGCTCCCATCCCGTCCAGAAGGCCTGGGCAGAACTCGACGTGCCCCAATGCGGCTATTGCCAAAGCGGGATGATCATGGCGGCGGCGGCCTTGCTCGCCAGGGCGCCCAACCCCACCGATGCCGACATCGATGCCGGGATTACGAATATATGCCGGTGCGGCACCTACCGGCGCGTCCGCAAGGGCATTCACCTTGCGGCAGCCAACAAGGTTTAAGGTGACGCCAATGACAGCACTCAAGATTTCCCGCCGTGGATTTGTCGCCGGCGCAACAGCCGCCGCTTTCACCTATGGCTTTCGCATTCCCTTTACGGCCAACGCCGCCGGAGAAATGCCCGATGAGGTGAACGCGTGGGTGGTGGTTAAGCCCGACGACACCGTTGTGATCCGGATCGCGCGATCGGAGATGGGGCAGGGCTCGCTCACCGGCCTCGCCCAGCTGGTGGCCGAAGAGCTCCGTTGCGATTGGTCCAAGGTCACGACCGAATACCCGACGCCTGCCACCAATCTGAAGCGCAATCTGGTGTGGAAGAGCTTCACGACCGTTGGCAGCCGCGGAATCCGGGAGTCGGCGGATTATGTGAGGCAGGGCGGAGCCGCAGCACGCGAGATGCTGATCGCGGCGGCTGCCATGGAGTGGGACGTCCTTACTGAGGAATGCACGGCTGAAAACAGCATCATTACGTGCGAACGCTTGGGCCGTAAGACAACCTTCGGCAAGGTCGCTGCCGCCGCGGCCAGGATTGAGCCGCCAAAGGACATCAAGCTCAGAGACCCGAAGAATTGGACCATTGCGGGCAGACCGCTGAAGCGCCTCGATACGGCGGGTAAGCTGAACGGCAGCCAAATCTACGGCATCGACTTGAAGCTGCCGGGGATGCTGCTCGTGTCAATAAAGGCTTGCCCGATCGCCGGCGGCAAGCTTGCCAGCCTCGACGAGGCGGCGGCGCTCAAGATGCCGGGCGTTCAGAAGGTTGTCCGCGTTGGGGACACGGCCGTGGCCGTGGTCGCCGAAACCTGGTGGCAGGCCAAGTCCGCCCTCGACGCGATTCCCATCGAATGGGACTTAGGCCCGAATGCGAAGGTTTCGAGCGAATCGCTAGCTGCGTTCTTGAAGCAAGGGCTGACAGAGGGCGAAGCGGCGACCGGCAACAGCAAAGGCGACGCCATGGCCGCGATCGCTGGCGCCGCGCGGAAGGTCGACGCGGTCTATGGTTTCCCCTTCCAGCACCAGGCGACAATGGAACCCATGAACGCCACGGCGCTCTGGACGCCTGAGCGCTGCGAGGTTTGGTGTCCGACCCAGAGCGGCGATGCATCGCTCGCCGCCTGCGCGGACGCTGCCGGCCTGCCTCAGACCTCCTGCGACGTGTACAAGCTGCATTGCGGCGGGGGTTTTGGGCGGCGCGGCCCAACCCAGGACTACGTCACCTTCGCGGTCAAGATCGCCCGCCAGCTTCCCGGCACGCCCGTCAAGCTGATCTGGTCGCGCGAGGAGGACATGCTTCACGGGCATTACCATCCGTTGACGCAATGCAAGCTGACGGCCGGCCTCGACGAAAACGGAACTGTTGTGGGATTCCACATGCGAATTTCCGGCCAGTCGATCCTCAAGGAAATCGCGCCTCAGCGCCTTGTGAATGGCGTCGATCTGCTCGCCTTTCAGGGATTGATGCCGAGCGGCGAGTATTCGATCGCCTACGATTTTCCAAATCTTTTGATCGAGCACGCGGTCCGCCAGCCGCCTATTCCGCCGGGGATCTGGCGCGGCGTGAACGCCAATCAAAACGCGCTGTACATGGAATGTTTCATCGATGAGCTTGCGCACGCCATGGGGCAAGACCCGCTCGCATTTAGGCGCAACCTCATGGGCAAATATCCACAGAACCTAGCCGTCTTAAACGCGGCGGCCGAACGTGGCGGCTGGGGCAAGCCTCTCGAGAAGGGGAGCGGCCGGGGCCTTGCACAATTCACCGCCTTTGCGAGCTTTATTGCGGCCTGCGCGGAGGTGTCAGTGATAGATGGCAGGGTAAAAGTTCATCGCATCGTTGCCGCTACCGACCCAGGCTACGCTGTGAACCCGCAACAAATCGAAGCTCAGGTCGAAGGCTCCTTCGCCTTTGGCCTGTCCGCGCTTCTCTACGGCGAAATCACGGTGAAGGACGGCCGGGTCGAGCAGGAGAATTTCGACACGTATCCGGTGCTTCGGATTGATGAGATGCCAGATGTCGAAACAATCCTGATGCCGTCCGGCGGCTTCTGGGGCGGCGTTGGCGAACCGACCATCGCGGTCTGCGCTCCGGCGGTGTTGAACGCAATCTTCATGGCGACGGGCAAGCGGATCCGCAATCTGCCGCTCAAGAACCACGATTTGCGCAGCGCTTGAAGAACTCTGCGCCCCATGAACCGTACTCCAGGCACAGCGCGCCGGAGAGAGGTGAGGAGTCCCGCTGCAAGCGAGCCCCGGTCTTGTGCGTAAGGCCGCGTTTTGTACAGCGGGCTGCAGTCCGTGGGCGCGTCTAGCAAGCCATGCTTACGGCGTAAGCGGAGCTGCGACAGAAGCGGAGGGCCGCGCCAAACCCAGCCGCCTGACGATTTCGGCCGCGATGGCGGCGGGCGTGGCGTCCACTTCAACGACGATTGGATGCTCGTCAGGCGTTGGTTCCTCAAGGATTGCGAACTGGCTGTCGAGCAAGGCCGCGGGCATGAAATGCTCGTGCCTTGCCGCCATGCGGGCGTGGATCAGATCGTATGATCCCTTGAGATACACGAGCGCCACATCCGGGCGATCGCCAATTATGATGTCCCGGTAGCTTCGCTTCAACGCCGAACAGCTGATCACGCCGCCCTCGCCGTGAGCCCGCCAGCCGTCGATTGCGGCGGCCACGCGATCGAGCCAGATCGCGCGGTCCGCGTCTGTCAGTGGCGCGCCGCTCCGCATTTTCTCGACATTTTCCGGCGGGTGGAGGAGATCGCCTTCCTGAAACTCGTATCGCAACATCATTGCGAGCAAGGCCGCGACCGTCGATTTGCCGGAGCCTGCAACGCCCATGACGACAATGTCTTGCGGCCTGACACCGGTCACGACTGCCGCTTAGCAGCGACTTCGATCGTCCGCCAAGCGAAGTTTCCGCTGCGCGCAAGAAGACCGTCCGCTTCCAGCGGTCCCTCACTGCCCGACACATAGGTATTGACATCCGCATTATCGGCTGCCCAGGCGTCTATCACCGGCTGCACGACGCGCCAGGCTTCATCGACCATGTCCGCCCGCATGTACAGCGTCTGATCGCCCATCATGACGTCATAGATCAGCGTCTCGTAGCCGACATTCGGCTCGTTCGGAAACCAGTCATTGTCGCGAAAATCCATCCGCACGCCTG
>JBAVVQ010000533.1:0-1939 GCA_049697375.1 Rhodomicrobium sp. | reverse complement strand
GCATGGCCCTCGCCTGGCTGACGGCGGCATCGATCGCGGCCGCTGTAGCGGGTTTTGAGAGCGCTCACTTCCGCTTTGTCGGCTCTTCGCGGACCACGGCGGCAACGACAGGGTTTCTTGCACACGGCTGCGTGGCTCGGATTCGGTGGCAAATCTCCGCCGAGGCCGATATCATCCGGCAACAGGACGTTCAAGCTCCATGGCGACATCGAGATCAAGATGAACGCTTGTCCAAGCTAACCTTCGGCTACACATTCTGAGCGTGACCCATCTCATGAAGCGCCAATCGAGGTGGTCCGCCTTTTCGGCGGCCACATTGCTTTTGACCAGCGTGCTTTTCCCGGTTTTGGCGGAGCCGCGCCTGCAACAGCGCGCTCCTGCCCTGACAGTACCGTTATCGGACGGGCGCGACTTCGATCTTGCCGCCATGCGCGGGAAAGTCGTGCTCGTCACCTTCTGGGCGACATGGTGCGGCCCGTGTCTCGAAGAGATGCCTGCGCTCGAAAAATATTACCTGGAGCACAAGGCGGACGGGTTCGAAGTGATCGCGCTCAGCGTCGATAGGCCGGGCAATCGAGCGAAGGCCTTTAGAGTGCTGGCAAAGTTATCCTTTCCAGGGGCGATGGTAAGCGACGCGAGCAGCAACGGGTTCGGTACGCCCGAGGCTGTGCCGGTCAGTTATCTCGTGGACGCGCAAGGTGTTGTGCGGGACAAGTTCATCGCTGTCGACGAGGGCCTACTGGATGACGTGATCACTCCGCTTCTCAAGAAAGGCTCCGCCGCGGCGATTCCCGCCGAGATGCGAAAATGATACGGTTGTTCCTCGGTAGAGCCGAAGCTGTCATTGTAGCTCTGCTCCTCCTTGCCGCGAACGGGTTAGCGCGAGGCTAACCGACTGCTTGCTTAGGCTAAGTCTCCATTTCGACTCGTTTCACGGCTTATAAGCCTGCTTGATTCATGCTTCGGCGGTGACGAGGAGGGGTGTCATGACGGTTTCCCGCTTTTCCATCCTGTCCTTCCTCGCTCTTGTTCTGACCGCGATTGCGCTCATCCCCGCGGGCGCGCATGTCTTTGAAATGTCCGCCAAGATGAAGCTGGGGCGAGACGCCTATTTTGTGGTGCAAGGCCTCTATCGCGGCTGGGCTTATTTCGGGATCGCCCTCGTTGGCGCCCTCCTGGCCTCTTTGGCGAACGCCGCCTTACCCGGCAACCGGCGCGACAGGCTCCTCTCGCTCTTCGCCGCGCTCATGATCGCCGCCTCGCTTGCGATCTTTTTTGCCTATGTCTATCCGGCGAACCAGATCACGCAGAACTGGACCTCGATCCCAGCCAACTGGAAGAATTGGCGCTACCAGTGGGAGTGGGGGCACGTCGTGTCGGCGGTCGGCGCCTTCCTCGCATTCCTGGCCTTGGCCTGGCTGGCGGTCACAAAAAAGGAGAAATGAGCGGCGCGTCGCCCCTGCCCCGCCCTCGCTTCAATGCCGGTGCGTTTCAGTGAATTTCGCCTCCGCTTCCGGGCTCGCGTCGGTCTGGTATTTGGCCTTCCACTCAGCGTAGGGCATTCCGTAGATACGCTCGCGGGCCGCTTCCTTCGAGAGGACGATGCCCCGTTCAGACGCGGCCTCCTGATACCAGTTCGACAGGCAGTTCCGGCAGAAGCCCGCAAGGTTCATCATGTCGATATTCTGCGCATCGGTGCGCGCGCGAAGATGCGCGACGAGCCTGCGAAACGCGGCGGCTTCAAGCTCGATCTCTGTCTTCCGGTCCATTTCGCTCATGTGCTTTCCTCGCCTTTGATTGATCCATCTCTATGCCGGAAGAGGGCCTAGTGGATTGCACCATTTAAATAGCCTGGTTGCGGTTATTTGCGAACACTGATTCCCTCGCCTTCGCGAACGGGCGAGGGAAGATTTGATGGTTCACAAGCGCTATATCATTG
>JBAVVQ010000532.1:0-4353 GCA_049697375.1 Rhodomicrobium sp. | reverse complement strand
GGCCCGAGGGCGGCGTCCGCTTTCGCCTTTGGGCGCCCGCTCATGAGCGCATTTTTCTCTCGCTCGAGCCGGAGGGCCGTCTTCTGCCCATGAGCAGCGCCGGCGAGGGCTGGCATGAGCTTGTTCTCGACGAGGCCGCAGCTGGAACGCTTTACCGCTTCGCGCTGCCGGACGGGCTCAAGGTCCCGGATCCGGCTTCGCGCTTCCAGCCGCAGGATGCGCATGGGCCAAGCGAGGTAATCGATGCCGCGGCCTATCGCTGGACCGACCTGGGCTGGCGGGGGCGGCCCTGGCATGAGGCGGTGCTCTACGAGCTTCACATTGGCGCCTTCACGGAAGAAGGCACGTTTCGCGCCGCAATAGGTCGGCTCGATCACCTCGCCAGACTTGGCGTCACCGCGCTCGAGATCATGCCGGTCGCCGATTTCCCCGGCCGGTGGAACTGGGGCTATGACGGCGTTCTGCCCTACGCGCCCGATTCCACTTATGGCCGCCCGGAGGATTTCAAGGCGCTGATCGAGGCCGCTCATCAGCGCGGGTTGATGGTCCTCCTTGATGTGGTCTACAATCACTTTGGCCCCGACGGGAACTACCTCTCCACCTACGCCCCGGGCTTCTTCACCAAGCGCCACAAGACGCCCTGGGGCGACGCCATCAATTACGACGGCAAGCATGCGAAGCCGGTACGCGAGTTCATTATCGAGAATGCCCTCTATTGGATCGAGGAGTTCAATCTGGACGGGCTGCGGCTTGACGCTGTCGACGCCATCGTCGACGATAGCCCGAAGCATGTGCTGGACGAACTGGCCGAACGCGTCCACGCCAAGATTGGGGACCGGCGCGTGCACTTGGTCCTGGAGAATTTTTATAACGAGGCGAGAAGGCTCGCCCGCGGCGCGGACGGCAAGCCGCTGTACTATACCGCGCAATGGAACGATGATGTCCATCATGTGCTACACGCCGCGTCCACGGGCGAGGACAGGGGGTATTATGCCGACTACATCGGCGATATTCAGAAACTCGGCCGGGCTCTGACGGAAGGCTTCGTTTTCCAGGGCGAGATGATGGCTTATCGCGGCGAGCCGCGTGGCGAGCCCAGCGCCAGTCTGCCCCCGACCGCCTTCATCGCCTTCATTCAGAATCACGACCAGGTCGGCAACCGCGCCTTCGGCGAACGCATCACTGCCATCGCCAAACCCGAGGCGGTGCGCGCCGTCGCGGCGGTGTACCTGCTTTTGCCACAGGTACCGATGTTGTTCATGGGCGAGGAATGGGCCGCTTCGCAGGCTTTCCCATTCTTCTGCGATTTCGTCGGCGAGCTCGCCGACGCCGTGCGCAAAGGGCGGCGCAAGGAGTTCGCCAAGTTCCCGGAGTTCAAGGACGAGAAAGTCCGGGCGCGCATCCCCGATCCGCAGGCCGAGGCCACTTTTGCGTCGGCCAAGCTCAATTGGGACGAGACGGCCACGGAGCCCCATGCCGCTTGGCTCGAATGGTACCTCCGCCTGCTCGCGGTGCGCCGCGCCGAGATCGCGCCACGGCTTGCGGCGATCGGTGGTGATGCGGCGCATTTCGAGCTCATCGGCGAGGAGGCGGTGCTCGTGCGCTGGCGCCTTGGCGACGGGGAGGAACTGGCGCTGGCGGCCAATCTCTCGGCAACGCCGCGGGAAGGCTTCCCCGAACTGTCCGGCCGCATCCTCTGGCAGGAAGGCGTCGCCGAGGGCGGTCGCTTCGGTCCATGGACTGTGCGCTGGTCCATCGGCAAGGATGATGGCGCTCTTCAGCACGGAAGGCGCCGGTGACCCTCAAGGCAGAGCGCGTTCGCAGGGTTAACAATAAGTTTGGGTTCGTTTTGTAAAAACGGCATATGTAAAAATGTAAGTACTTCTTTGAGAGCACGGATCGCCTCGAGCAGAAGCGCCCCAGAAGAAAGGCAGAGAAATGCCGCCCGTCATTCCCCGCGCCACCTACCGACTGCAGTTCCACAAGCATTTCGGCTTCGACCGCGCCACCGAGCTCGCCCCCTACCTGGCCCGGCTCGGCGTCAACCATCTCTATGCCTCGTCCTACCTCAAGGCGCGGCCCGGCAGCACGCACGGCTACGACATCGTCGACCATGACGCGCTCAACCCGGAGCTTGGGGATGAGGCTTCGTTCGACCGGATGAATGAGGCGCTCGCCCGCAACGGGCTGAGCCAGGTGCTGGATTTCGTGCCGAACCATATGGGGGTCGGCGGCGCCGACAATCCGCTCTGGCTCGACATGCTGGAGTGGGGACCGGATTCGGCTCACGCCGGATGGTTCGACATCGACTGGGACCCGGACCGCCGCTACCTGCGCGACAAGCTCCTCGTTCCCTTTCTTGGGGACCAGTACGGCGCCGTGCTGGAGGCGGGGCAGCTCGCCCACACATTCGACGAGCAGGAAGGCAGCTTCGCGGTCTGGGCCTACGATACCCACAAGCTGCCGGTCTGCCCGCTGCACTACGCGCGCATCCTCGGCGACGCGCATCCCGAGCTGGAGCGGCTCGGCGATGCCTTCTCGGGCCTTCCCGAATGGCGGCCGCAGGTCGGCCGGCGCGCGAGCGAACTCAAGGCGGAGCTCGTCGCCCTCTGCCGTGAACGGGAGGATGTGCGCAACGCAGTGGCGGCTGCGGTCGGGCGGCTTAATGGCGTGTCCGGCAACCTCGACAGCTGGCGCAGTCTCGACGCCCTGATCCAGGAGCAATATTGGCGCGCCGCGCATTTCCGCGTCGCCGCCGACGACATCAACTATCGCCGCTTCTTCAACATCAACGACCTCGCAGGCATCAGAATGGAGCTGCCGGAGGTGTTCGATCACGCGCACCGCCTGGTGTTCCGGCTTCTGAAAAGCGGCGTTCTCAAGGGTCTGCGCATCGACCATATCGACGGGCTGCTCGATCCCAAGGGCTACCTGAACAGACTGCGCGAGAAGGCGGGAAACGACTTCTATCTCGTGGTGGAGAAGATTCTGGCGCCGCATGAATCGCTGCGCGAGGACTGGCCGGTCGAGGGGACCACCGGCTACGACTTCACGAACCTCGTTCTCGCGCTGCTGGTCGATCCGGCGGGGGAGGAAAGCTTCAACAGCCTCTACACCGGATTGACCGGCCACCGCGAGCCCTTCGCGGACATGGTGCACGACTGCAAACTTCGCATCATGCGAAACGAGATGGCGAGCGAGCTTAACGTGCTCGCGCGCGACGCCGCCCGCGTGGCGCGGCAGAACCCGCGCACCACCGATTTCACCCGCAACCTCCTCCACCGAGCCATCCGCGAAATCGTCGCCTGCTTCCCGGTCTATCGCACCTATGTGGACGCAGCTGGCGAATGCACAGCGGGTGACAAGCGCGATCTCGACTGGGCGATCGCACGCGCGCGCCGCAACGAGACCGAAATTGATCCGAGCGTCTTCGACTTTCTGGCCAGGCTCTTCTCGGGCGAGTTGGTGGAGAAGCCGCGCAGCGGCTTCAGCCGCCATGCGGTGCTGCGCCTGGCGATGAAGCTGCAGCAATATAGCGGCCCGGTGATGGCGAAGGGGCTCGAGGACACCGCCTTCTACCGCTACAACCGCTTCATCGCGCTCAACGAGGTGGGCGGCGACCCCGAACAGTTCGGGCTCTCGCTCGCCGCTT
Source organism: Rhodomicrobium sp. (assembly GCA_049697375.1). Taxonomy (GTDB): domain Bacteria; phylum Pseudomonadota; class Alphaproteobacteria; order Rhizobiales; family Rhodomicrobiaceae; genus Rhodomicrobium. The sequence goes on along the minus strand of JBAVVQ010000532.1, from coordinate 701 downwards.
TCCATAAGGCCAACGGCCAGCGCTGCGATCGCTGGCCGCACGCCATGCTTGCCACCTCGACCCACGACACCAAGCGCGGCGAGGATACGCGGGCGCGCCTTGCGATGCTGTCCGAGCTGCCGCAGGACTGGGCGAAACACGTGGAGATCTGGAGCCGCATCCTGCGCGCCGGGCGCGGCGATGTTGAAGGCACCGCGCCGCCTGACCCCAATGACGAGTACATGTTCTACCAGATGCTCATCGGCTCCTGGCCGGTGGAACTGCTGGGCGCGTCCCCAGATGCGGAGGGCCTCGCCGCCTACGCCGAGCGCATCAAGGTGGCGCTCACAAAGTCGCTGCGCGAAGCCAAGGCGCACTCCACCTGGGCGGCGCCAAACCCGGCCTACGAGGAGGCGATGCTCGGCCTCGCCGGGCTTGCTCTCGACCCGGCCCGCTCGGCCGCGTTTCTCGGAGCCTTCCTGCCCTTCGCCGAGCGCGTCGCCCGGCTTGGCGCGCAGAACAGCCTGGCTCAGACCGTGCTGAAGCTCACCTTGCCCGGCGTGCCCGACATCTATCAGGGCACCGAGCTCTGGGATCTGAGTCTGGTCGATCCCGACAATCGCCGGCCAGTCGATTATGCACTGCGCGGGCGGCTCTTGGACGAGATCTTCCAGGTGCTCGCCGACGACCGGCAGGGCGCCATGGCCCGCTATCTGCAATCC